>JAGBGL010000122.1 GCA_017936025.1 Bacillota bacterium
ATTCGGGTTCACCGGATTATGACCCTGATCTATGAAAATTTTTATTGCCATAAAAAATCCTCCTTTACATATCAATATATGCAAAGGAGGTAGATTTTGATTTATACTTCTGCCAGGAATGCTTTGTATGCTCTGTAGGCTTCATAAACATCGGCCTTGGAAACCACTTCCCAAGGAGCATGCATATTCATTACCGGTACGCCTGCATCGATAACATTCATGCAGTAGTTGCCCATTATGTAAGCGATCGTTCCGCCGCCGCCCTGGTCGACTTTGCCCAGTTCAGAAGTCTGGTAGCAGATTTTCTCTTCGTCCATAGCTCTTCTGATTTCAGCCATGTATTCAGGATTCGCGTCATTGCTTCCACTCTTGCCGCGGGCACCTGTGTATTTATTGAATACAACACCGTAACCCAGGAATGCCGCATTTTTCTTTTCGCTTACGGACAGATACAGTGGATCCACTGCTGCGCTGACGTCACTGGACAGCATCTTCGAATTTGCCATCGCACGTCTTACTTTGATCAGGGATTCGCTTCCATCCATAGCAGCCATCAGCTCTGCGATAGTGTTTTCCATCCACAGAGACTGTGCACCTGTCGCACCAACGCTTCCGATTTCCTCTTTGTCCACCAGGAAGCAGCAGTTTGTGTATTCACAGTTTTCAACGTCCAGCACAGCTACAAGGGATGTGTATGCACACACTCTGTCATCATGGCCGTATCCCATAACCATGCTGCGGTCCAGCCCCAGGTCTCTTGCCTTGCCTGCAGGAACCACTTCGATTTCTGCGCTCACGAAATCTTCGGCTTCGATACCATATATGTCTTCCAGGATCTTAAGAACATTTGCCTTTACCGCGTCTTTCTTTTCATCTTTCAGAGGTATGCTTCCAAAAGTCACGTCCAGGTTTTCCCCTTCAACGATTTTTGCACCTGTTTTCTGCATCTGATCTGCCGCCAGGTGTGGAAGCAGGTCTGTGATACCAAACACAGGATCATCCTCTTTTTCACCGATCGCCAGCGTGATTTTTGTACCGTCTTTCTTCACTACAACACCATGCAGTGCCAGCGGAAGCGTTACCCACTGGTATTTCTTGATACCGCCGTAGTAGTGAGTATCCAGCATTGCAAATTCTTCGCTCTCATACAGCGGATTCTGTTTCAGGTCCAGTCTCGGAGAGTCGATGTGTGCCCCCAGGATCCTCATACCTTCAGCCAGTGGTTTCTCACCGATCACGAACAGCGCCATATTTTTGCCCATGTTTTCAGCGTAGATCTTGTCGCCTGCCTTGATTTCTCCGCCGTTTTTCAGGATCTCATCCAGGTTTCTGAAGCCTTTTGCTTCGGCCAGTTCTTTAGTCAGTTCAACACAGAGTCTTTCGGTTTTTCCCTTTGACAGGAAGTCTTTGTAGCCTTCATTGAAGTCCATTACCGCTTTGATCTGCTCATCTGTATATTCTTTCCATGCATTTTTTCTGTACATATATGTTTTGCGGTGTTTCCGCCCCTCCTTTTTGTTTTGATACTTTATTATATCATATTATGTGCCTCGGCAGCGTTACCATTTGGGGAAAAAAGCGGCTTGGTTACCGAAATTGGAAACCAAGCAGACCGTTCTGCACTTTTGGTTACTGCACTGACATATAAAAAAGCCGGACCGCAAAGGTCCGGCAAATTCACTCATTTATTTTTTCTGCGTTTTACGCTTTCTGCCAGAAGGAATTCAATTTGCCCGTTGATCGACCGGAAATCCTCTTCCGCCCAGGCCGCTATCTCATCCCAAAGAGACGGCGCAATACGCAGGAGTATCTGTTTTTTCTTTTTTTCAGCTTCCTTCAGCTTTTTCTCGCGGGCTTTGATCTCCGCTTCCATAGCCTCCAGCTTTTCCATACGCTCCTGAAGCTGCTGCTCTTTTTTGTTCAGAGTTTCGCTCATAATGTTCTTCCTTTTAAATTAGTAGATCGTTCCGCTGTTTACGATAGGCTGTGCATCCTTGTTACCGCACAGTACAACCAGCAGGTTGCTTACCATAGCAGCTTTACGTTCTTCGTCCAGAATCACGATTTCTTCTTCGCCCAGCTGGTCGATCGCAGATTTTACCATGCCGACTGCACCGGATACGATTTTCTGTCTTGCTGCAATAATTGCCGCTGCCTGCTGTCTCTGAAGCATAGCTGCAGCGATTTCTTCAGAGTAAGCCAGATGCGTGATTCTCACTTCCAGAATTTCCAGCCCCGCCTCTTCAACACGTGTCTGCAGTTTTTCCTTCATGATGCCTGCGATTTCCTGGCTGCTGCCGCGCAGAGTCTTTTCATCTGTATCAGTTTCTTCTATTGTATCATACGGATACAGTCTCGCAATACTTCTGATTGTAGAATCGCACTGTGTTGACAGGTATTCGAAATAGTTGTCCACATTGAAAACAGCTTTTGTCGGGTCGACAACTTTCCAGATAACAACGGCTCCGATGATGATAGGGTTACCCATCGCATCATTGACTTTCTGAGTTCCGTTTGTGAAAGTCAGCACTTTAGTGGAAACTTTTTTATTTGTGGAAGCCTTTTTCTTGCTGCCTGCTTTCTTACCGGATTCGTTCAACTCTTCCAGAAGGCTTGTTGCAGCTCCTCCCTGGCCTTCTACCACAGGATTTCTCGCTGTTACAAACGGATTCACAAAGAAGAATCCGTGCTTTTTGATCGTTCCGTAATATTTACCGAACAGAGTCAGCACCAGAGCTTCGTTAGGGTTTATTACTTTCAGGCCTGCAAAGCATACACATGCAATACATAAGATGATCGCACAGATTACCGGGATCGCTACAGAAAAGAAGCCCCCGATGATTATTCCCGCCACAGAAAGAATACACACTGCGATCAGCACCAGCAGCATCAGCATCCCGTTAACAGGATTTAATTCTTTTTCATTGATCTGAATGTTAGTCATTTATGTTCCTCCTCCTTTTGAATAAGCGCGGCATCCATCGCCGCCTTTGATATCATTATAATATCATTTTGTAGCAAAAAGCAACTGGTTTTTTGAACAAAAAAAGAACCGGTCTCCCGGTTCTTCTGATTCTATTCTTCAGATCCTCTGTAGTTAACTTTCAGAACAGCCTTTTCAATTGTGTGTTCCTCTGCAAATTTTCTCAGTGCATTGATGTAAAATCCTCTTTCCAGCTGAGGTTTTGCATCGAATGCATACAGTTCAAATTCATACTCATGAGTTCTTCCCGGAGCAGGTCCGCCGTAGCCGATAGCTGCTTCGTCAGGAATCTCTTCGTAAGGTCCGTATGGCAGAGCCCAGCTTGTCATGCCTTCGATCAGATTTCCTGCTGCAGCTTCGTCATCCTCAAGACCTGTGCGGTCAGCAGGGATATCGGAAACCAGCCAGTGGACCCAAGGCACTCCTTCATCTTCAGCATTCATATAGTCCATGCAGATGATAGCCAGAGATTCTGTTCCTTCCGGAACTTCGGACCATTCCAGCGGCAGGGATCTCTTCGGGATACCCCATACGATTCTGTCCTTTTCAGGCGTATTGATTCCGTATTCGTCTTTTAAAAATCCGTTTACAATTGCAGGTGATGTGAATTTCATATCTTAGTCCTCCAGAATAAATGGTTTGTGTTTTATAATTCTTGCGCCGTTTTTACCGATGATTCTCAGCTGTTCATTGTCATTCCCTTTATAATGCAGGAACGGTTCCTCTTTCTTCAGCTGTCTGTTGAACACGCATGACAGCTCACCGTCCAGGCCGATCGCAACGCCCAGCCCTTTCTTGATGATATCGCCCTGACCCTCATCAAAAGGAGATGCATGTTCTTTCAGTCTGTATGGAAGCCCTTCTTCTTCGATCCCGTATCCGATCTGCTCTGCACGTCCGAGATTTCCCGGTGCGTAGAACACATTGATTTTCGGAAGCTTATCATTAGCCACATGCTCGTGACGCAGGCTCATGCCCTGGTACTCATATTTAGGAGCTTCACTTTCCTCATCATCGTCGCCGGCTTTTTTAGCTGCTGCTTCCGCTGCAGACTGTTTTGCCGCCTCCGCTTCTCTTGCCTTGGCCTCTTCAGCCAGAGCTCTCATATCTTTATTATCTGCCATTTTCCAGTTCCTCCAGATATGACAGCAGCAGGCCTGTCGCCACCGCGTTTCTAGGGCCTTCTGTCTTTCTTACATTTGCTTTGCCGCTGACGATTCCGTAGTATGCCAGTGCATCTGTAACCATGTTGCCCAGTTCGAAGTCCAGAGAAGAACCTCCTACCAGTACTACATGCTCGAATTCAGTGATATTTCCTGACAGGGATACCTTTTCCAGAGCTCTGATAATGTTGCTGATAAGAACTTTTTCTTTAGCTTCTCTTCTTACTGCCCTGATTTTCTCCATGTTCTGTTTTGTCTTGATCGGCTTCCAGCCTGTAGGTTTTACAACGATCGTTCTCGCAAACAGCTTACTGTCGATAGCGTCTTCGAAGAACTGAACACTGCCGTCTTCGTGTCTAATATGATACAGAGATTCTACCTTCGCCAGAGGATATTTCTTGATATCTTCAGCCAGTTTAACATCATTCAGACCCAGCTCAGCATTGATCAGCATTGTAACCATGTGTCCCGCACCTGCAAGATGAACAGGTCTTGATTCGTTCTTGGCGTTCAGCAGGCATGCATCTGTAGAGCCGGCACCGATATCCAGGACCAGGATAGGCTTTTCAGTACCCGGAGTAGTCAGTGCACCGCGTACTGCCATACTTCCTTCTACACCGCCGATTTCAACTTCCACGCCCAGCTTTGCAGAAACTGCATCTGCCAGTCTTCTCATGTGAAGTTTTTCTGTCTTGACCATCGCTGCGATACCGACTGCTTTTTCCATGGAGAATTCCTTTGCCAGATTGCCCTGAACTTCCTTAGGAACGATAGTATCTACCGCCATGATGTCTTTGATGAAAACAGTATTGTAATCCTGCTCAGTCAGGTCTGCCATCTGCTTTCTTACTTTTTCCAGCATACCGCCTACATTGGTTCCCTTAGTTCCCGTAACGTCTTCGATGTCCTTTACTTTTCTCACGACGTCCATGATTTCCTTGGAACCGCGGTCTACTCGCGCGTTATATTCTCTGCCCCTCTTGTGCAGGATGATCTCTCCTGCAGGGATCTTTCTTTCCTTTACCTCGCCGGCCGGAGTCTTGATAACTACAGCAGAACGGTTACCGATCAGCGCCTTGGCTATATGTACGATCTGTTTTGTCTCGGAAGCATTTAATCCAAATACCGTCGCGATACCATAAGGGTTTGACAGGAATTCGATACATGCACCGGCATCAGCAACTTCTACTGCACAAGGCATCCCGATAGGAACTCTGTCGATCGATGCCACTTCGTCAAGGATAGGAATAACCTTTGTAATTCTGTTGTTTACCAGCACTCCATCATCCTTTTTCAGGATAGCACCTGTAATGTCCACGCCTTCTTCCAGCGCAGCATTTATCATCTTTGCAGCATCAACAAAATCGATTTCTTCATTAACAACTACGATATATGCTTTATCTTTTTCAGCTTTGCCGATATCCTGCAGACGGATAGTTTCTCCTATTCCAAGACCTATACCGCCCGGAGTATCCGGATTGTGCCCGATCAGAGTTGATTCTGTGATGATAGTCTCTGTGATAGTTTCCATCGCAAAATCCCCGATTACAGGAGTCGCTTCGTTTATCCTGATGAGGTCGATGTCGCTGACTTCGATCCCCATTTTCTTAGCTGCATCTTTCAGAGATTTTTCTATACCTTTAATGTTATCGTAAGTCCCTTTGATTCCGGATGTGTTAGCTATACCGCTGACACATTCCACCAGCTGATTATTTTCTATAAGTCCCAGTGCCGTTTCGGTACTCGCATTACCGATATCCACACCGGCTACATACTTCTTCATATGTACAATCCTTCCTTTTGTTTTTTGTATAAAAGTCTAAGCCGTTCACACCGGCACACAGTTTTATACAATTCTATTATAGCACATTTTGCTGTCGCTGCGTGCCAAATCAAAGATTCGGACAGCTTAGCATCAGATTTGCGCGCTGCAGCAAAGCTGCAGGCAGGGATTCACAGACAGTTGCCACGCACTAAAGTGCTGCAACTGGTTGCGTTTGATTTGCGCGCTGCAGCAAAGCTGCAGGCAAATCATAAAAACCCCGGACCCTGGTAATCAGGGCCGGGGTCATTAGAGATCTTATGATCTTAGAAGCGTTTCAGCATTTTACGTCCTTCGTAAACTTCTGCAGCTTCTCTAACCAGAGCAGCATTGATTTTAGCATCATATTTCTGTTCCAGTTCTTCAGCAATTGCCAGCAGTTCTTCCTTAGTAGAAACGTGCGGTCTCATTGCATTGTAGATTTCCAGAATTCTTTCGTCAGGAATTCTAGTCATTTCTGCAGCTCTTCTGAAGTTAGCTGCAACCTGAGGATTTCCGAAAGATTCCTGAATCTGAGCCTGTAACTCTAAAGTTTCAGGAGTGATCTTGCAGTCATCTGCTGTTACTTCACCATTCATGATAGCTTCCATTGTGATTTCATCAACGGATTTACCAGTAGGTGTTTTGATCAGTTCAGGATGTTTTTCGTAAATCGGATAATCCTTTACGGCATCTAATTTAGCCATAACTTGAACCTCCTTATTTAATCCTGTCAGAGAATTATTCGATGTTGAATTCTTCTTCGATAGGTCTGATGTTCTTCTTACCGTATGCTGCGTAGTAGATGATAGCAACTACATATACTACGATTACCCAGATCAGTGCGGAGATGTTAGCCCACAGTACGCATACTAACAGTACGATGTCAAAGATCAGAGCCAGTACAGGCATTACTTTACCAGCAGAGAAAGGTCTTTCCAGATTTGGTTCTTTCTTTCTCATTACGAATGTGGATAAGATCGCAATTGTGTACATGATCAGAGCTGCGAATACGGAGATTGTTACCATCAGTCCAGTATCGTTAGTCAGAACTGTTACGATCAGAGCGATTGTACCAGGAACGATCAGGCCGTAAGTTGGGCATCCTTTGCTGTTTGTTCTAGCAAAGATTCCTGGCAGGTATCCTGTTCTACCCATTGCATATGTCTGTCTGGAGAAGGACAGAATGATAGCGGAGAAGGAAGCTACCATTGCGAACAGAGCGATAGCTGCGATCAGTTTAGGCAGGAAGGTTCCAACACCGTATGGAGTTTCCAGAGCGATAGCCAGTGGGTAGTCAACGGATGCGATTGCATTGTAGTCAGCGATACCAGCTGGCAGGATGATGGAAATCAGGGATGTGATGAACAGTGTAGCAACTGCAGGGATGTATCCTTTAGGGATATCATGTGGGTCTTTCATTTCTTCAGCGTTCATAGCTGCGCCGTCGATAGCGAAGTAGAACCACATGGAGAATGTCATCGCACCTGCGATACCCATGAAGCCGTTAGTGAATACGGATTCACCTTCTTCAACGCCAACGAATGTGGACATTTCGAAGTGTGGAGCTGCAGCAACAGCGAATACGATCAGACCAACCAGGGAAACGATTGTTACAACCAGTTCCAGTTTGGAAGATGTTTCGATACCTGTCAGGTTGAACAGCATGAAGAATACGAAGAATACTGCTGTAGCAACCAGTGCAGGGATAGCTGGTACCAGGTAGTTAACCAGAGCACCTGTAGCCAGAGCTACTGCACATGGGGAGATCAGGAACGCGATCAGTACGGAGAATCCAGTGATGAATCCAGCGAAAGGACCGAACGCTCTTCTAGCATATGCAGAAGGACCACCGGCATGTGGGATAGATGTAGCCAGTTCTGTGTAACAGAACAGGAATGGAACGTACATCAGTGTTACAGGAATAAAGGATACCAGGAAGGATACAGGACCGCCTTCTGCGAAACCGTATGCAAATCCATAGTAGTCACCGGATACTACCAGACCAACTGCGATGGCCCATAATCCGATAGGAGACAGGGATTTTTTCAGTTCACCTGCCTGCTGTACTTTTTTCTCAGACATTTTAGTTTACCTCTTTAATAATTTTTAAAATAATAACTAATTAAAATTTCACTTCTAAATCGATTGGTGCCATTTCTCTGTCCGCACATTTACCTTCTTTGAAGTGCATCAGTGTGGATTTGATCAGGAATTTGGATGGAACCATGTAGTCATTCAGAATTTCTACTGGTTCAGGATGTTCACCTTTACCGTATTTAGCAGTATTTTTACCGATTGTTCTGTACATATCCAGAGTAATCAGTGGGGACTGTGGGAACAGTTCCAGGTTGTCCAGTGGAACCAGATCTCTCTGGTGGATAACTGTTGTACCTCTGGACTGCATAGCAACGCAGATTCCGGAGCCAGCCAGTTTAGATCCCTGGGAAGTGATGATACCTAAGTCAGTGGAGTTATAAACTTTTACGAATCTGTAGTTCATACCCTCTTCTTCGATACCTGCGCATAATTCCTTTAAAATGTTTTCTAAAGGTTCGTCTGTAATGGACTGAGTCAGACCAGTACCGAAAGCAGGAGAAACAGCAATAATGATCTCTTTTGCATCAGTACCAGGCTGGGATACGCCTAATTCTTTAATTTCGAGCATTGTGTGTTTCCTCCTTCTTAAATTTCTTCTGGTTTCAGTGCGCTGAATTTTTCTTTCAGAACGGACCATCTTTCGTCGCTGATTCTGTAACCAGTTCCAGGACCCATGTAGTCATTTCTTTCGTTTACAGCACTGATAACGTTGAAGTTTTCATCGAAGATAGCAGAAGTATGCAGGTAGTCTCCGATTACTCTCTGCTTCATCTGGTTCAGCAGGTTTTCAGCAACGTCTTCGAATCCTGCTTCGTGCAGAATCTTGATGATGTCGATAACTGTAGTACCTTTTTCCATCATTTCTGTAGCTGCCTTCATGTCTTCTACCTTATTTCTAGGCGGCATGTCTTTGTAGCAGTAAGCGTATGTAGCTGCTTCAACTTCTTCGTCAGTGATTTCCGGTAATCCCAGACCTGCGAATACAGCCTGAATAGCTCTTGCCGCTTTGTTTCTTGCTGCGATTGCAGTTTCTTCCTTGATAGGAATGATACCGCCGTCAACTTTCATGTCACGCTGCAGAGTGTAGTAGTCATCATAGTCGTCACAGTCTTCATTGGATCCGGCAAATACGTTATCCAGGTTAGGGATACCGCCGTAACCGGAAGAGATGTAGTCAGTACCAGGCATCATAGTCATAACCAGCTTAGCACCTCTTCTGAAGTCAGAGTGAGTGAACGCTGTATCGTTACCTGCTGCAACTTCGATGTTCAGCATGGAAGCGATCAGGTTTTCAGCTGTGATAGCTCTGAAGCCGTTTGGCAGAGCAGCCATCAGCGGAATAGCATTGATGGAACCGTTCTGGATACCCTGGACACCGCAAGCTTTTGTCAGCATCAGACATCTGATTTCCAGATACAGAGCGGATTTACCTTCTGCGTCTCCCATCAGTACTTCGGAACCTGTTCCGGAAGTGTATCTGATTTTGATACCTCTGGAAGCGTAAGCGGATGCTAAGAACGCTTTGGAGTAAGCAGTGTCACCGCCGTCGATCAGAACCTGTTCAGTTCCGTATACAGACAGTGTTTCAGCATAAGAAGTGAAACCTCTCATACCTAATTCCAGCTCAGTTGCTTCTTCCATGGAGCACTGGTTCAGTACGCCGGCTCTGCCAGCCTGTCCACCGATCATCAGTGCGATAGCATTGAACGGTGCATATCTTGCCAGTGCACATGTTGTTTCAACTTCTGCGAATCCCCTCTTTCCTTCTTCAGCAGCGTCAGCAGCCAGAAGTACAGGGTTATCATCCAGATTAGTTG
>JAGBGL010000123.1 GCA_017936025.1 Bacillota bacterium
AAGAAGAACTGCTGAACAAGAGAGTTGCAGTTGAAACAGAGCTGGAAGAAAAAACAAGAACAGTAAATGCGGAACTGGAAGAAAAAACAAACACAGTAAATGCAGAACTGGAAGAAAAACAGGCTAAGGTTACTGCTGAAGTAGAAGATGCACGCAATAAGAGCCGTGAAGAAGTGAAAGCAGTACAGCTGAAACTGCAGGAAAGCGTTACAGCGGCAAGAGACAGCTTTAATAATGAAGTTAAGGAACTGCGTGCTAAGCTGGAAATCGAAATGCAGAATGAAAAATCCATGGCACGTGCCGAAATCAACAAGATGAAAGCAGACATGGAAGAACAGAGAATGGCTCTGGAAGAAGAAATTGCTGCAGAACGCAAAAAAATCGAAGCTGAAGAAAAGAGAATGCAGCAGCAAAAATATAAACACAGTACTTATATCGAAGCAATCGAAGCAGAATTCAATAAAATGAAATCCGATATGACTGCGGTAGCTGAGACATTAGAGGGATTACGCGGAAAATTATATTTCACAGGCGAAGAATCTGATGCTTCAGAAACAGAGTAGAAATAGATGAGTGATAAAATCAACGTATTTGAAATACTTGGTCAGGAACATACGGAATTAGATATCAGGGGTCAGGAACATACACAGGTTCCTGATCCTGATTTTAATGATGCGATAAATCAGCTGGAACAGAAGTATATGTCAGCTCCGGCAAAGCCTGTGCAGCCTCTGCAGAAAAAAGCACCGGCTCCGGCAAAGCCGGCACAGCCACCTCAGAAAAAGGTTGACAAAAGGCATGATAAAAAGCGTGTCAAAAGAAACGATAAAAGCCGGGATAGCGTGAGAGCAGGGAAAAGAGCCTTTGTGCTGAAAATGATGCTTGCCCTTGCACTGGTGCTTCTGTTTTTTACTTTCGTTCTGAATATTTCCCGTGTTTCAGGGGATTCCATGGAACCGGCTCTTTCTGATGGCGACAGGGTCGTGATCAATCGTCTGGCTCGCAATTTTGAAGAAGGAGATATTATCGTTTTTAAAACAGACAGCGGCAGCAAGATGGTAAAGCGTATTATTGCTGTGGATGGTGATGTTGTAAACATCACACCTGATGAAGGTCTGTTTGTGAACGGAATCAAGCCTGAAGAAGACTATATCTTCTCGGAAACCGCTGTAACAGATATAGGGATGTCTTATCCTGTAATAATAGATGAAGATGAATACTTTGTGCTGGGAGATAACCGCATGAATTCTAAGGATTCCCGCAATACAGAAGTGGGCGTGGTCCAGAAAAATGATGTTGTGGGAAAGGTGATTTTCTGTATAAGAAAATACTGATTACTGCATTAAAGAAAGGAAATGATTATGGTTTATGTACATTTAGCGAACGGCTTTGAGGAAGTCGAGGCTCTGACAGTTATAGATCTGCTGAGAAGAGCAGGCGTAGAAGTTAAAAGTGTGTCTATCACAGGTGAAAAAAGAGTTATGGGGACGCATGACATTCCTGTAGAAGCAGATATTATTTTCGAAGAAGCGGATTATAATGTATGCGAAATGATCGTGCTTCCGGGAGGTCTGCCGGGTGCAGATTACCTGGGTGAACATGTTGGTCTGGTAAAGCAGATCCGTGATTTTGCTGCAAACGGCAAATACCTGGCAGCTATCTGTGCAGCACCTCAGGTGTTCGGTGCACAGGGCGTAGTAGAAGGTAAGAAAGCAACGATCTATCCTGGAATGGAGGGCTGCCTGAAAGGAGCGCTTCCACAGGATGAAATCGTAGTTCAGGACGGTAAAATCATTACTTCCATGGGGCCTGCGACAGCAATGCCTTTTGCGTTAAAACTGATAGAAGTTCTCAAAGGAAAAGAGACTGCCGAAAACGTAGCAGGAGGACTTCTCTGGAACAGATTATAAATGAATAACTGAAATCGTATCCCCGGTCACAGGTAAAGGCCGGGGATTTTGTGTCTGCAGGTGAAAGGTGCTGTCTGCATTTTTTTTACAATAATGTCAATAATAATATCTGTACGCTTTAAAGGAGGTACAGATATGAACAGAAAAAGTATGGTGCTTGCGGGACTGGTGATCGCGCTTTTTTCAATTGCTGCGGGATATGTCCGGTGCCCGGAAGATATAAAGATCCCGGTGCTTCTCGCAAACGGTGAAGTGATTACAAAGCCATGTTATGTGACCGTGGACGGCGAAAATGTAGCGCTGGTAGATGATGAAAAAACTGCAGAAAAAGTCATGGAGCAGGTGAAGTCTGAATATAAAAATGAGTCCACTGTGAATGTCAGGATCAGAGAAAAAACCGATGTCGAAAACATGGACCTGAAAAACGGCGATAGGAAGCCGGAGGTGCTTACAGAACATGAGGCGGCAAGACAGCTGGTGGAGGACGGATCCGTGACAGTCGAAACTGTAGAAGTTGTAGCCGAAGGAAAAACTCTGGAGTACGAAACTGTAACGACGGAGTCTGAAGAACTGCAGCCGGGAGAAAAACAGATCGTCCAGTGCGGTGAGAACGGTTTTCTTATTGAGACAAAGAGAATAGTGAAGGAAAATGGAAATCAGGTCAGTGAAGAGGTTATTGATGAACAGGTTATTGCGGAAGCAGTTCCTGAAATCGTAATCAGCGGAACATATGCGCTATCTGCACCGCTTTCGCAGATGAGGATAACTTCCGGTTTCGGTCCGAGATGGGGCAGGATGCACAATGGCGTGGACCTTGGAATGGCAGCGGGTTCACCGGTATATGCTGCAAAAGCAGGGACTGTGACGCATTCCGGATACAGCGGCGGTTTCGGGAATCTCATAAAAATCGATCATGGAGGCGGAATGGAAACATATTATGCTCACTGCAGCAGCCTTATCGCTGCAGAGGGGATGACGGTAGAAAAAGGGCAGCTTATCGCAACGGTGGGATCTACAGGTAATTCAACGGGTCCTCATCTGCATTTCGAAGTCAGGATGGCAGGGGAGCCGTGTGACCCTATACAGTGGATAGAAGAGTAACGGCCGGATGTGATAATACCAGTAGTGTTATTGAAGCTTCATGCGTGGACAAATATACATGCTTCGTGTATAATATAGGGTAACGTTTTATTGCTTAAAACGAAATCTTACAGGAGGCGAAAGGGGAAGCTAAATGGCATTTTTTAAAGAAATAAGTGAAGACATCAAAGCGGTTCTGGATAAAGACCCTGCTGCGAGAAACAGCTTTGAAGTGTTATTGTGTTACCCCGGAGTCTGGGCACTGATAATGCACAAACCTGCACACTGGTGCTACAAACATCATCTTAAACTGATCGCAAGAATGATCTCGCAGGCGACAAGATGGTTTACAGGCATTGAGATACATCCGGGGGCAACCATCGGAAAACGATGTTTTATCGACCACGGCATGGCTGTGGTCATTGGAGAAACCACTGAAATCGGTGATGATGTTACTATTTACCAGGGTGTTACACTTGGAGGAACAGGTAAGGATACGGGAAAAAGACATCCTACCATCGGTAACAGAGTTATCGTTGCTTCAGGGGCGAAGGTGCTGGGACCTTTCACAGTCGGCGATGATTCCAAGATCGGCGCAGGTTCCGTAGTGCTTAAAGAAGTTCCGCCGGGATGTACTGTTGTCGGTATCCCGGGAACAATCGTAAAGAGAACAAAACCGACAAACGAAGATCTGAACCAGGTAGACCTTCCGGATCCTATAGCAGTGGAACTGGAATGTCTGCGCAGACGTATCGTATTGCTTGAAAATAAACTCAGAGAGAAAGAGGAAGGAACAGGAAATGAAAATTTATAATACACTGACAAGAAGAAAAGAAGAATTCGTACCTATCAAAGAAGGCAAAGTAAGCATGTACGTTTGCGGACCTACAGTATATAACTACTTCCACATTGGTAATGCGAGACCTTTCGTAGTATTCGACACTATGAGAAAATTCCTGGAATACAGAGGATACAAAGTGAAATTCGTCCAGAACTTTACTGACGTTGACGACAAAATCATCAACAGAGCTAAAGAAGAAGGCATTCCTGCAGGCGAAGTCAGTGAAAAATATATCGAAGAGTATTACAAGGATGCAGCTGCACTGAACGTTAAAAAGGCTACAGTTCATCCTAAAGTAACAGAAACTATGGACGACATCATCAAATTCGTTCAGGATCTGATCGATAAAGGTTATGCATACGAAGTGAACGGCGATGTTTACTACAGAACAAGAAATTTCGAAGGATACGGAAAGTTATCCGGTAAAAATATCGATGACCTGATCGCAGGTGCAAGAATCGCGGTAGGCGACGTTAAAGAAGATCCGCTGGATTTTGCACTGTGGAAGGCAAGAAAAGAAGAAAGCGAAATCGCATGGGAATCTCCATGGGGAATGGGAAGACCGGGCTGGCACATCGAATGTTCTGCTATGTCCAGAAAGTATCTGGGACCTACTATCGATATCCATGCCGGCGGTGAAGACCTGCAGTTCCCTCATCACGAAAATGAAATCGCGCAGTCCGAAGCATGTAATGGACAGGAATTTGCACATTACTGGATGCACAACGGATATATCAATATCGACGGTGTAAAGATGTCCAAATCTCTGGGCAACTTTAAGACTGTAAGAGATCTGCTGAATCACTATGACGGCGAAGTTCTGAGATTCCTGATCCTCTCCGGACACTACAGAGGACCTATCGATTTCGGTCCTGACATCCTGACTCAGTCTGAAAACGGCCTGACAAGAATGAGAAATGCGAAGAGCAATCTGAAGCACCTGATCGCTACAGGCGAAGGTACTATGACAGAGGCGGAAGCAGAAACTCTGAAAGGGCTGGATGCTTACAGACAGAAATTCATCGAAGTTATGGAAGACGACCTGAATACTGCAGATGCTATCTCCGCAATTTTCGAACTGGTAACAGCTATCAATACAGCAGTTAAAGACGGAGCTACTAAAGAATTCGCAGAAAAAGCACTGGATCTGCTGATGGAACTGGCAACAGTTCTGGGACTGCTGCAGCAGGACAAAGAAGAAACTGTTGAAATCGAACCTGAGCTGCAGGCACTGATCGATGAACGTCAGGCAGCAAGAAAAGAAAAGAACTTTGCAAGAGCTGATGAAATCAGAGACATGCTGGCTGCACAGGGTATCACACTGAAAGATACACCGCAGGGAGTTCAGGTAATCAGAAAGTAATGGATAAAAAAGAAGCAAGACAGATCAACACCAATGCGCTCGCATATTTAGGTGATGCTGTATATGAAGTGGCGATCAGAGAATATATTATGGAGACCGGCCAGCATAATGCTGACCGGCTTCATCAGATAGCGGTGCGTTATGTGCGTGCCGAAGGACAGGCCGAAGCAATTAAAAAAATAATAGGAGAGCTGACGGAGGAAGAACAGTCACTGGTACGCAGAGCCAGAAACAGAAAAATTACTTCCATGCCGCGTAATGTTGCACCTATTACATATAAATGGGCTACGGCTTTCGAAGCTTTTGTAGGATATCTGCATCTTACAGAACAGAAGGAAAGGATGGAATGGTTCATTGAAAGAGCTATTTCAATCATCAATTACGGAGAATAGAAACAGGAGAAATTGCAATGAGTAAAGCAGATCAGCTTTTTGTGAATATGTGCAGAGAAATCCTTGATAACGGATTTTCCTCTGAGGGCCAGATCGTAAGACCAAGATGGGAAGACGGAACACCTGCCCACACAATCAAAACATTCGGCGTTGTTAACCGCTACAATCTGCAGGAAGAATTCCCTGCACTTACACTGCGTCCTACTGCTATCAAATCTGCAGTAGAAGAAATGCTGTGGATCTGGCAGAAAAAATCCAATAACGTAAACGACCTGCAGACAAGGATCTGGGATTCCTGGGCTGATGAAACAGGCAGCATCGGGAAGGCTTACGGATACCAGCTGGGTATCAAGTACAAGTTCCCTCACGGTGAAATGGACCAGGTCGACAATGTTATCTGGCAGCTGAAAAACCAGCCGTATTCCAGAAGGATCATGACTAATATTTATAACTTCAATGATCTGACAGAGATGGGGCTGGAGCCATGTGCATACAGCATGACCTTCAATGTTACAGGAAACAAACTGAACGGTATCCTTAACCAGAGATCTCAGGACATTCTGGCTGCGAACAACTGGAATGTTGTTCAGTATTCTGTTCTGATTTACATGCTGGCACAGGTATGTGATCTGGAACCGGGTGAACTGGTGCACGTTATTTCTGACGCGCACATTTATGACAGACATGTTCCTATCATCAGAGAAATGCTGGACAGACCTCAGTATCCGGCGCCTAAATTCAGACTGAACCCTGACATCAAGGATTTCTATGAGTTTACCAAGGATGACATCATAATCGAAGATTATGAAAAGAACCCTCAGATCAAGAATATCCCTGTGGCGATTTAGGAGGATATGATGAAAGCAATCGTTGTAGTAGACGAAAACTGGAACATCGGGAAAGACGGCGGACTGCTGGTCCATCTTTCCGGTGACCTGAAATATTTCAAAGAAAGAACAATAGGGAAAACTATTGTAATAGGAAGAAAAACACTGGAATCGTTTCCGGGTGCAAAACCGCTTCCGGGAAGACCTAACCTTGTCCTGACAAGGAATCCTGAATACAGACCGGAAGGCGTTCAGGTGTTCAACTCCAGAGAGCAGCTGATGGAACATCTGGGAACAGATACGGAAAATGTATTTATCTGCGGCGGAGAAAATATCTACAGACAGTTCATTGAAGACTGCGATACAGTCTATGTGACAAAGATATATGCAACTTATCCTGCTGACCGCAGTTTCCCGAACCTGGACGAGCGTGATGACATGGAAGTTACATGGAGCAGCGATGTTCAGGAAGAAAAGGGCATAAGATATCAGTTTTTTGAATATACGAGGAAATAAGATAAATGGCAGATACAATCATTGGCAGAAATGCCGTTATGGAAGCTTTAAAGAGCGACCGTGAAATTGAAAAACTTATCGTAGGCAAAGGTGCTGAAGGTTCTATAAAGAAGATCATTGGCCTGGCCAAAGATAAGAAAATTCCTGTTCATTACAGCGACAAAACAGCGCTGGACCGCATCGCTGACGGAAGACCTCACCAGGGGGTCGCGGCACAGGTTTCAGCATATACTTACTGTGATGTGGAAGATATTCTGGCAAGAGCAGAGGAACGCGGTGAAGACCCGTTTATCATCATTTTAGACGGACTGGAAGATCCGCATAACCTGGGTGCTATCATGAGAACCGCAGAATGCTGCGGAGCTCACGGAATCATTATTCCGAAGAGACGTTCCGTAGGGCTTACGGAAACTGTTGCGAAGGCTTCCGCGGGAGCTATCGAATATATGCTCTGTGCCAAAGTGTCCAACATCGGACAGGCGATAGACAAGCTGAAGGACAGGGGCGTATGGATCGCAGCCTGTGATATGGGTGATCAGATGTATACTGATCAGAACCTGACAGGAAGTCTGGGAATTGTTATAGGCAGCGAAGGTTTCGGCATCAGCAGACTTGTACGTGAAAAATGTGATTTTGTGACATCTATTCCTATGAAGGGTAAAATCACTTCTCTGAACGCTTCCAATGCGGCGGCGGTTTTAATGTATGAGGTAGTAAGACAGCGTAATGGAAAATAGATTTTCTGGAATGACTGATGAAGAACTGGTTGCTTCTGCCCAGGAAGGGAATCTTGAAGCAGAAGAATTTCTTATCAGAAAATATAAAGAACTGGTACGTTCCCGGTCCCAGTTCTATTTTATAATCGGTGCGGACAGCGATGATGTGGTTCAGGAAGGTATGATAGGTCTTTTCAAAGCCATACAGAGCTACAGTGCCGGTAAGGAAGCTTCTTTTAAAACATTTGCAGAATTGTGTGTTAACAGGCAGATAATCACAGCCATCAAAACTGCAAGCAGGCGCAAGCATGGCCCTCTGAATGATTCGGTGTCTCTGAATGATCCGGTAAATGAAGAGGAGCAAGGCACTACTCTGGGAGAAATGCTCCATGCGGGCAAGGATATGCAGCCTGAAGAAGAACTGCTGATGAAAGACCTTATGGATTCGATCAGCAGCAACGAGCAGAACCTTTTCAGCGCTTTTGAAATGCAGGTATGGAATGAATATCTGAGGGGCAGGGATTACCGTGAAATAGCACAGATCCTGGATAAGAGCCCGAAGGCTGTAGACAATGCAATTCAAAGGACTAAGAAGAAAATAATGGCTTCCATATGCAGGTAAATTGCGTTGACACATACGCTAAAATATAGTAACATGACCTTGTAGAGCGCGCTGTTGTAGCTCAGTCGGTAGAGCACTTCATTGGTAATGAAGAGGTTCGGCAGTTCAAGTCTGCTCAGCAGCTCCACTTTTTTTATGATTGGTTTTTGTATAGGAGGAATTTAAAATGGCAAAGCAGAAGTTCGAAAGAAACAAGCCGCATATCAATATCGGAACGATCGGCCA
>JAGBGL010000124.1 GCA_017936025.1 Bacillota bacterium
CTATATGATCAATTTTGATTTGAACAAAATGCTGTTCACAATACCGGCAGACAAACATTCAAAAGAAGAAATCACCAGCGTATTGAAGGCGCATCCTGAAGTTAGATTCGTTTCTCTGGTAGGTATCGATATCGGAGGAAATGATACTGATGAAAAGATCCCTGCGCCGCTGTTTATTGAAGATATGGAAAAATTCCTCACAGTAGGTGTACAGACTGACGGATCTTCAGTAGTGCTTCCGAAAATCGCAGCGCTTTCAAATGCGAAGGTCGATATTATTCCGGACCTGAATGTAAACTGGTATGTGGATCATAACTTCCAGCATACAGACAGGGAAACAGGGCTTCCGGTGGGAACGCTCCGTATTCCGTCGTTCCTGGTACATAACGATGTTTCACAGGTAGGATCCAGAGTGATCCTGCGTGATGCGATCGAAAACTTCAAGGAAGATGTACTGGAAATCATGGAAGCAAATCCTTATATCTTTGAACATCTGCCGATTGGCAGCATAGATGAAATTGAAAAGCTGGAAATTACAGCAGCAACAGAACTGGAATTCTGGGTAAAAACACCTGATGATGAAACCGACAGAGAACAGCTTTCGACAGCGCAGATTCTTAAAGAACAGTACTGGAAGAGAACTACCGGCCCTGTCAGAACTGCACTGGAAGAAGTTATGCTGGTGCTGGATCACTATGGCTTTGAAATGGAAATGGCCCATAAAGAAGTGGGCGGTGTAAAAGCTAAAATCAGTAATTCCGGAAGCTACGATCACGTAATGGAACAGCTGGAAATTGACTGGAAATACGCAGATGCGATTCAGGCAGCTGACAATGAAAACCATATAAAATACGTGGTTGGAGATATCTTCAGACTTCACGGGCTGGATGTAACTTTCCTGGCAAAACCTATCGAAGGTGTTGCAGGAAGCGGGGAACATACTCATATGGGTCTGGCGGCGAAACTGAAAAACGGTAAACGTATCAGTCTGTTCGCTCCGCGAGACCGTGAGACAGAGTTCATGAGCCCTATCGGCTTTGGTGCTATGATGGGGATCCTGAAAAACTATGAAGTAATAAATCCGTTTGTAAGTGCTACGAATGATGCTTTCAACCGTCTGAAACCAGGTTACGAAGCACCTGTATGCGTAGTAACTTCTCTGGGAAGAAGCGTTGAATTCCCTTCCAGAAACAGAACGGTCCTGCTGGGTCTTGTAAGAGATCTGAACAACCCTCTCGCAACAAGATTCGAGCTGAGATCTCCAAATCCAAGAAGCAATACGTATCTGGTAATTGCTGCATCCTATATGGCGATGCTGGATGGTATCAAAGCAACTCTGGAAGCCGGCAAAACTCCGCTTGAACTGGAAAAATCCATTTCCAAGGAATTCGGCGAAGAAGACTTCTATCTTGAAAAGGATAGAATATACAGAAGCGAGCTGGATGTATTCGATGAATACACTCAGGAAGAACGTGATAAGTTCTTCGGTGAAGTTCCTAGGACTGTATGGGAAAACCTCAGTGCATTTGAGCAATTTCCTGAAAAACTGAAGATTTTCCAGAGAGACGATGTCATGACGGAAGTCACTCTGGGGTCTTACCACAAAGCGATCCTGGATCAGTGGGTGACAGAACTCCACAACAGAATCGTGCCAAACACAATGGATCTGATCCGTCAGTGCATGAAATGTCATGACGATAATGACTGCGTTGACTATGACTGGTCATATTGGGGAAAAATAAATGCGATCCGTAATTATCTGGGAAGAGATACTATGGATGAACAGTGTCTGCTGACAAAAATCGTCAGAGCTTTAGACAGAGGTGAATATCAGGCTGCTTCCGACATGCAGATCGAGATGCAGGAAAAAGTTACTGAACTTACTGATTTATATATTATTTATAAGAAAAATTTATTTTAGGAGTGTGCCATGTTAGACATTAAGAGAATTAGAGAAGACTTTGAAGGCGTAAAAGCTGCAGTTGAAAGAAGAGGTAAGGGCGACTTTGGTATTGGCGAAGTTGCAGAACTGGATAAGAGAAGAAGAGAAGTTCTGGCGAAGGTTGAAGCGATGAAGAACCAGCAGAGCACTACTTCAAAACAGATCCCTAAGATGAAAAAGGCGGGAGAAGATACAACTGAACTGATGGCAGAAATGAAAAAGCTGTCTCAGGAAATCAAGGCGCTGGATGCGGAAGTTTCCGAAATCGAAACTAATCTGACAAACGGACTGCTGAATATTCCTAACACTCCAAACGAAACAGTTCCAATGGGTGAAGATGACAGCGATAACGTTGAACTGCGCAAATGGGGCGAACCTACAGCTTTTGATTTCGAAGCAAAAGCTCACTGGGATATCGGTGAAGAACTGGATATTCTGGATACAGAAAGAGCAGCAAAAATTGCAGGCACAAGATTTACAGTATACAAAGGAATGGGTGCAAGACTGGAACGTGCAGTTATCAACTTTATGCTGAACCTGCACACAGAAGAACACGGATTCACAGAAATCCTGCCGCCGTTCATGGTAAACAGAGCTGCTATGACAGGTACAGGCCAGCTGCCTAAGTTCGAAGAAGACATGTTCTATATTCCACAGAAAGACTTCTTCCTGGTACCTACAGCTGAAGTCCCTGTAACAAACCTGAGAGCTCAGGAAATCATGTCCGAAGACGAACTGCCTATTTACTATACTGCATATACACCATGCTTCAGAGCAGAAGCGGGTTCTGCGGGAAGAGACACAAGAGGTCTGATCCGTCAGCATCAGTTCAACAAGGTAGAACTGGTTAAATTCGTAAAACCTGAAACTTCTTACGATGAACTGGAATCTCTGACTGCGGCTGCAGAAGAAGTATTAAAGAGACTGAACATTCCTTACAGAGTTGTTAAGCTGTCCACAGGTGACCTGGGCTTCTCCTCTGCAATGACATATGACATCGAAGTATGGATGCCAAGCTACGGAAGATATGTTGAAATCTCTTCCTGCTCCAACTTTGAAAACTATCAGGCGAGAAGAGCTAACATCAGATTCAGACCTGAAGAAAAAGGAAAACCTGAATTCGTTCACACACTGAACGGATCCGGACTGGCGGTAGGAAGAACAGTTGCTGCTATTCTGGAAAACTACCAGCAGGCTGACGGTTCTGTAGTGATTCCTGAAGCTCTGAGACCATTCATGGGAATCGATAAGATCGAAAAATAATAAATGATTAGAATCATAATCGGGACCCTCAGGGTCCCGGTTTGCATTTAGAAAAGAGGTTACCATATGATTTCTGAAAGATTAAAACCTTTAATGGCCAATAACTCTGCAGTACGCCAGATGTTCGAAGAAGGGAATAAACTCCGTGCGAAATATGGAAGAGAAAATGTTTTCGATTTCAGTGTAGGAAACCCTGATGCTCCTACACCTCCTGAAATCGGTCAGGCGATTAAAGACATTGTAGATGAAACTCCGGCAATCGAACTTCACGGTTATATGTCCAATGCGGGATATGAAGACGTAAGAGAAACAGTTGCACAGCACATAAACAAACTTCAGGGAACTGATTTCGGCAAGAATAATATAATTATGACAGTAGGAGCCGCAAGTGCTCTCAACATTGCTCTGAAGACGATCCTGAACCCGGGAGAAGAGGTTGTGATTTTCTCGCCTTACTTCCTGGAATATAACTGGTATGTAATGAATTATGACGGTGTTGTGGTTCCGTGTGAAACAGATGAAAACTTTATGCCTGACCTGGAAAGATTTGAGGCTGCGATTACAGAAAAGACAAGAGCTGTCCTTATCAATTCGCCGCACAACCCTACAGGTGTGATTTATTCCGAAGAAGTAATCAGAGGAATTGCTTCTGTAATGGATAGAAAGCAGAAGGAATATGGAAGAGCTATTTTCCTTATTGCAGATGAACCTTACAGAGAGCTGGCTTATGACGGCATTGAAGTTCCATATGTTACAAAATACTATGATAATACTTTTGTGGTTTACTCTTACAGCAAATCACTGTCTCTGCCGGGTGAGCGTATCGGTTACCTCGTTATCCCGTCTGAAATGGAAGACAGTGAGCTGGTGTTCGACACGGCGACTGCTGTAAACAGAATTATGGGCTGTGTAAATGCACCGGCGATCCAGCAGAAGCTGATTGGCAGATGCATCGATTCTCAGGTGAATGTCGACTATTATGACAGAAACAGAAAGACACTTTACGGAGGCCTGACAGATCTGGGCTTTGAATGCATTATGCCTCAGGGTGCCTTTTATCTGATGGTAAAATCCCCGGTAGAAGATGCAGCAGAGTTCTGTGAGGCTGCGAAGAAATACAATATATTGATGGTAAACGGTAAATCGTTTATGGCGCCGGGCTATGTGAGACTGGCATATTGTGTTTCTTATGAGACTATTGTTAATTCTATGGAAGCATTTAAAAAACTTGCAGCAGAGTATGGTCTGTAATATAAAACTCCGGCTTGATTTAATTGAGCCGGGGTTTCTTTTTTTGTTTTGGTTAGGAAAAAACGGAAATATTGAAAAGCAATATTGAGAATTCAGAAAGTTCGTATTTGTACATGTAATAAACGGAAGCGCATGGGTTGTAAGGTTAATAGTGAGGGTGTATTTTGTAGGTGTGATAGAAGAAGTAGGACCTAGTACAAAATGGAACGGGATTCGAAAAGTTCTGAAAAGTACTAATTGGCCTTATGAAATATATTCGGAGGTGACAATAAATGAGTACTAAATTAAAAAACGAAATGCAGATTCTTGCGCTGCTTCCGGGGGTTGACTGCTGCGGAGTGGGCGGCTGTGGATTTGAATTCTGTGAGGCATGTGCCGTAGGAATTGCAGAAAGTGGAAATCCTGCGGTGTGTCCTGCGTGCAGCAGTGAAACAGTGGATGCGATTGCAAAAATCCTCGGAGTAGAATCCGTTGATGTTGAAGATAAAACGGCGTTCATAAAATGTGCCGGAGATGCGGCAGGACGTGAGCGTCTTGCATTGCTGAAAACCTGTGAAGATGCAAAAGAGGCAGGCTTTGTTCACGGTGAATGCCAGTGGGGATGCATAGGTCTGGGAAGCTGCACAAAAGTCTGTGAGTTTGATGCCATGAAATTGGAAGACGGGCATGTCGTTATTGATAAGGAAAAGTGTACAGGCTGTATGGCATGTATGCATGCATGTCCTCAGAAAATAATAGAAATGGTTCCGAAAGATGCAACAGTTTTCATCCCGTGCTCATCAAATGCATATGAAAGTATGACTTTTGAAACATGCGGCCATGGTTGTATCGGATGCGGTGAATGTGAAAAAGATTGTCCGCAGGATGCTGTGCGTATAATTGAAAACTGTGCGGTGATAGACTATGACAAATGTGTAGGGTGTGTGGCATGTTCAGTAAAATGCAAAAAGAAAATAATTGTTGATGAACTTCATGATCTCACAAAAGTGAAAGAAGAAGTTGCTTTTGTGAAATGTGTCGGAGGCAGCAAAGCACATGAAAAGTTACAGACGCTGGGAATAGAAGACTGTGGTCTTGTGGCGGATATACATATGAGTGCACTGGGACTGTGCGAATACGGATGCACGGGCTTGGGAAACTGCACAAAAGTCTGCAGATTTGATGCAATAGAAATTTCGGAAGGTGTAGCTAAAGTTGATATTGACAAATGTGTGGGCTGTGGTGACTGCATGAGAGCCTGTCCGAGAGATATGATTGTCATGGGTCATTACAGAGGAGTTAAGAGGGTCCCTTGCAACACAAGAGACGAACGTGAAGAAAGAATGAGAGTCTGTAAAGTGGGCTGCATAGGATGCGGCGACTGTGCAGAAAAATGTCCTAACAAAGCAATTGAAATGGTGGCAGGAAATCCGGTAATAGATGATGATAAGTGTGAAAACTGCGGAATCTGTTCTTATGTATGTTCCAGAAACCTGATAGCAGAGCGTATTGTTCCGGAACACAACTATCTGCAGATGGATGCCCTCAGAATAGATATGGCTAAAAAGGGTGAAAGGAAGTGGTAATGATGAGAAGCAAGAAGACAATGGACGGAAATACGGCTGCGGCTCATGTTGCATACGCATTTTCCGAGGTAGCAGCGATCTATCCTATCACACCATCATCCGTAATGGCTGAAAATGTAGATGAATGGACCAGTGATGACAGAAGAAATATCTTTGGAGAACGGGTAAAAGTTGTGGAAATGCAGTCTGAAGGGGGAGCGGCAGGTGCAGTGCACGGAGCAGTGACAGCGGGTGCGCTGACGACTACGTTTACAGCTTCCCAGGGCCTGTTGCTGATGATCCCTAATATGTACAAGCTGGCGGCAGAAGAAACTCCGACAGTTATACATGTTGCTGCAAGAGCTGTTTCTACACATGCACTTAACATTTTCGGGGACCATTCTGACGTCATGGCATGCAGACAGACAGGATTTGCAATGCTGGCTTCCAGAAATCCTCAGGAGGTAATGGATTTATCTGCGGTGGCGCATCTTTCCGCTATCAAAGGTAAAGTTCCTATGCTTCATTTCTTTGACGGGTTCAGAACTTCTCATGAACAGCAGAAAATAGAAACGTGGGATTACGGACAGCTGAAGGAAATGATGGATTGGAATGCGCTGAAACGCTTCAGAGACAGAGCACTTAATCCTAACCATCCTCAAAGCATGGGTTCGGCAGAACAGCCGGAGACTTTCTTCCAGCACAGAGAAGCATGTAATACAAATTATATAGAAACAGTAGATACAGTTATCGAAGTAATGGATCAGGTAAACGGCATGATCGGTACATCCTATAAACCATTCAATTACTATGGTGCAGAAGATGCGACAGAGATCATCGTTGCAATGGGATCCGTGTGTGATGTTACAGAAGAAGTTGTGGACTATCTGAATGCAAGAGGGAAAAAGGTGGGTCTTGTTTCGGTTAGACTTTACAGACCTTTCTCGGTAAAATGTTTTCTTGATGTGATTCCTGACACAGTTAAGAAAATCGCGGTTCTTGACAGAACTAAAGAGCCGGGCTCAATCGGATAACCTCTGTATCTGGACGTGGTCACAGCTCTCAAAGACAGCAAGTTTGACTCTGCTTTCGTAGCAGGAGGACGTTATGGCCTGGGCTCTAAAGATACACAGCCAGAGGATATTCTGGCAGTGTATGAAAACCTGTGGATGGACGAGCCGAAAAAAGAATTCACGCTTTCCATCGAAGATGACGTTACAGGTCTGTCAATAAAGGGAAGCGAAAGACCTGATGTTGCACAGGCCGGCACGGTTGCATGCAAGTTCTGGGGCCTCGGTGCAGATGGTACAGTTGGGGCTAATAAAAACAGTGTAAAAATTATCGGTGACAATACAGATAAATATGTGCAGGCATATTTCCAGTATGATTCAAAGAAATCCGGTGGTGTTACAATTTCTCATCTGAGATTTGGTGATGCACCTATAAAATCTTCTTACTACGTGAAACAGGCAGATTTTGTTGCATGCCATAATGCTGCATATGTTAACAGATACAAAATGGTAGAAGATGTCAAACCGGGCGGAACATTCCTGCTGAACTGTTCCTGGGACATGGAGCAGCTGGAAGAAAAGCTTCCGGCAAACATCAAACGTTATATTGCCCGGAATGATATACAGTTCTATACATGCGATGCGGTAACGATTGCGAGAGAACTGGGACTGGGCGGCAGGACTAATACAGTGCTTCAGGCGGCATTCTTCAAGCTGGCAAATGTCATGCCTGTATATGATGCTGCAGAATACATGAAAGCTGCTATCAAGAAAACTTACAGCAAAAAAGGCAAAAAAATTGTATATATGAATTATCAGGCGGTTTCTGCCGGCATCGATAATGTACATAAAGTGGAAGTCCCTGCGCACTGGGCTGATGCAGAAGAAAAGCTGATACACACTGCAGCAGAAGGCAGAGATAAACTTCACACAGATTATATAAACAAAGTTTTGAAACCTACAAATGCAATGGACGGCGATGCGATTCCGGTGTCCGTGTTCATGGATACAGTTAACGGCATGATTCCTGCAGGAACAGCAGCTTATGAAAAAAGAAGCATAGCCGTTGAAATTCCGCAGTGGGATGCTTCTAAATGCATGCAGTGCAACTGGTGTTCATATGTATGTCCTCATGCGGTAATCAGACCGTTTGTTCTGACTGAAGAAGAAGGCGAACAGTATTCGGGCGAAACAGTGCCTCTTAAGGACGATATGAACAAGAGATTCACAGTCGGTATTTCTGCGAAAGATTGTACAGGATGCGGTTCATGCGCAGATGTATGTCCTTCCAGACAAAAGGCACTGAAGATGGTGATGGCAGAGGAAACTATGGAAGCAGTCCAGCAGGAATATGATTTCCTGTTTAATGAAGTTTCTGTTAAGAATATAGGTATTAAAGCTGATTCTGTAAGGGGCTCACAGTTCAGACAGCCTCTGCTGGAATTCTCAGGCGCATGTCCCGGCTGTGGTGAAACACCATATGCGAAGCTGGTAACTCAGCTGTTCGGTGACAGAATGTATGTTGCTAATGCAACAGGATGCTCTTCGATCTGGGGATGCAGTGCACCAAGTACGCCATATACCGTTAATAAAGAAGGAAAAGGCCCTGCCTGGTCAAATTCCCTGTTTGAAGATAATGCCGAGTTCGGATACGGGATGGCAGTTGCAGTAAAGGCAAGAAGAAACCAGCTGAAAGCTGCAGTTGAAAGACTTGCGGCGGATGCCAAGTTCGCGGATGCGGCAAATGCCTGGATCGAGAACATGGACGATGCAAAGAAAGCCGGCACTATGGGTGAAGCGCTTGTTGAATTATGTAAAGATTATACCGTGATTGAAGACGCTAAATTTGTTATCGAAAATGCGGATATGCTGACTAAACCTTCGATGTGGATCTTCGGCGGTGACGGATGGGCTTACGATATCGGCTACGGAGGGCTTGATCACGTTCTGGCTTCCGGAGAAAACGTGAATGTGCTGGTATTTGATACAGAAGTCTACTCCAACACAGGAGGCCAGGCATCGAAATCCACACCAACAGGGGCTGTTGCGAAATTTGCTTCCGGCGGTAAGGCTATAAGAAAGAAGGATCTGGCACAGATTGCAATGGCGTACGGATATGTATATGTGGCACAGGTAGCTATGGGTGCAAATCCTGCACAGACATTGAAGGCTCTGAGAGAAGCTGAAAATTATGACGGACCATCCCTGATTATTGCATATGCACCGTGCATCAATCATGGTGTTAAAGCCGGTATGAATAAAGCTATGCTGGAAATGAAGCGAGCGGTAAGATCAGGCTACTGGAACCTTTTAAGATATAATCCGGAGATGGTGGCACAGAAGAGAAATCCTCTGTTCATTGACAGTGCTCCTCCTACAGAAAGTTATAACGAATTTATAATGGGAGAAGTGAGATACAACTCCCTGCAGCTGAGAAACCCTGATAGAGCGGAAGAACTGTTCAGACGGGCGGAAGAAATGGCTGCGGAACGTTATGAAAAACTTGTCAAACAGCAGAAAAGCTTTGACGAACAGTAAGGAAAGGGGCAGGCACAATGTATAAAATCGTAAAGAAAAGAAAACTTAATGATGCAATGACATGGCTTGTGATTGAAGCTCCGCTGGTGGCAAGAAAGGCAAAACCGGGTCAGTTCATAATTCTGCGTACAGATGAGTATGGCGAAAGAATTCCGTTGACAATGGCAGGCCATGATTCCGAAGCAGGAACTATAGATATAATATATGCTGCAGTAGGCAGAACTACAATGCTGATGGATCAACTGGAAGAAGGAGATGCTCTTGCTGACGTGGTTGGACCTCTGGGCAAACCTACAGAAATGGACGGATTGAAAAAAGTAGCTGTTGTCGGAGGCGGAACGGGTAATGCTCTGGCGTATCCTCTGGCAACAGGGATGCATGCTGCAGGTATCGAAGTTGATATGATTGCGGGCTTCAAGAATAAAGATATGGTGATTTTGGAAGACGAATTCAGAGCAGGCACAGATAATCTGTATATCACTACTGATGATGGAAGCCACGGGGAAAAGGGATTTACAACCGATAAACTTAAAGAATTGATCGAAGCGGGCAATAAGTATGATGAAATCATTGCAGTAGGACCTCCGGTCATGATGAAGTTTGTGTGCAGGATAGCAGAGGAATATGGTATCAAATCGGTTGCCTCACTGACAGCATATATGGTAGATGGTACTGGAATGTGCGGAGGTTGCCGCTGCGTTATCGGAGGAGAAAACAAATTCGTATGCGTAGACGGACCTGAATTCGATGGAAGTATGGTAGACTGGGATGAACTTATAAAGAGAAATTCATTCTATAAGGAACAGGAGAAACACGATGCGGCTCATATCTGCCGACTGACAGGAGGTGTGCGTTACCATGATTAATCTGAAAAAAGAAAAAAATCCAATGCCTGAACAGGATCCTGCAGTTAGAGCTTCCAATTTCAGAGAAGTTGCAGAGGGATACACACCGCAGATGGCAGTGAATGAAGCTATGAGATGCCTGAAATGCAGAACAAAGCCATGTACAAAGGGTTGTCCGGTAATGGTAAGGATCCCTGAGTTTATTGCGAAGGTTGCAGAAGGTGAATTTGAAGAGGCATATCAGATTATCAGTGATACCAGTGCTCTGCCAAGAGTATGCGGCAGAGTGTGCCCACAGGAAAATCAGTGCGAGGGCTTCTGCGTGCAGCGACTGAAAGGTGAGCCTGTTGCTATTGGAAGACTCGAACGCTTTGTTGCTGACTGGCATGCTGAGCATGAGGCAGAACTGGAAGCTGCAGATGATGATGAGGCAGAAGGTGCAGTACGTATCATAGCAAAAAACCTGCCGGGTGCAGGGCACAAAGTTGCAGTTGTCGGTGCAGGCCCTGCAGGCCTTACCTGTGCAGGTGATCTTGCACTGAAAGGTTACGAGGTTACTGTATTTGAATCTCTGCATAAACCGGGCGGCGTACTGGCCTATGGTATTCCGGAATTCAGACTGCCAAAGGATATTGTTGCGGCGGAAGTTGAGAAACTGGAAAAAAGAGGAGTGACGTTTGTAAACAATGCAATAATTGGAAGAGCTGAAACTGTAGATGAACTTCTGGAAGAAGGGTTCGAGGCTGTTTTCGTAGGAACAGGGGCCGGGCTGCCGTCATTCATGAATATTCCGGGTGAAAACCTGCTGGGCGTATGTTCTGCCAATGAGTATCTGACACGCATAAATCTGATGAAAGGCTATCTGCCTGAATATGATACTCCTGTCCAGAAAGCAAAGCGTGTTGCAGTTGTCGGCGGTGGAAATGTTGCCATGGATGCTGCAAGATGTGCGAAGCGAATGGGAGCAGAAAAGGTATATATCGTATATAGACGTTCCATGGATGAAATTCCGGCAAGGGCGGAGGAAATCCATCATGCCATAGAAGAGGGCATAGATTTCCAGCTGCTGAAAAACCCGGTTTCTGTGGTAGGCGATGAGAACGGATATGTTACAGGTCTTGAATGCGTTGAAATGGAACTGGGCGAACCCGATGCGTCAGGAAGAAGACGTCCTGTGCCTAAGGACGGTTCGAACTTTGTTCTGGAAGTTGACTGTGTAATCATGGCGATAGGTACAAAGCTGAATAAGCTGATACTTGAAACTACAGAAAATCTGAAAGCAAATGACAGAGGCGGAATTGGGACAACTGATAAAGCAGTAACAAACAGGCCTGAAATTTTTGCGGGAGGAGATGCTGTAACCGGTGCGGCAACGGTAATTCTTGCTATGGGTGCAGGAAAGACTGCAGCGGCAGGAATAGACGAATATATATCGAACCTAAATGAATAAATATGCAAAAAGTGATTGTTTGATTGAGGGACATCGCTCAAACGGTCAAATGACGCTCGAATTGTCTGAAACCTTGTATAAATCGGTAATTTGGGGGTTGTGTCATACAGATGTTTGTAGTATATTGTACAAGGAAATTGATTGATTATAATATGCTAAAAACTAATTTTTATAAATGACTCGGCTCTGCAGAACCACTAATACCTGCAGAGTCTTGTCTTTTTTTGTTGTGTTTTTCAGGATTAACGCTACAAAATGTAGTGTCTTTTCTTTAAAGCAAAATTAGGGTATAATACCTCTATATGCAGACACGTATGTCTGTATCCGTTACTACTTGCAGATCAGATGAGTTACATGATCTGCGGATAAAACCAGAACAGGAAGGTATTAATGGAAGAAAAACACACGGTATTGAAAAAGAAAAAACTTGAGATCGCAGTCGGACTGCTTGCGGTCGCAGTAGTTGTGTTGGGCGTGTGTGCAGGTCTGAAGTTTACTGCTCCATATGCTGTGACAGCTGACGGAGAGAAAATCGAAGACCCATGGGTGGTTACTATAGGTGAAGACGAGGCTTATGTTGTAGCCAGTGAAGAAGACGGTAAGAAAATCATTAAAGGTGTTAAAGAGGCGTATGCTACAGAAGGGTCTGAAATCATTAAGGCTGATCTGGAACCTCAGATGAAGGTAGTGGAAAAGGACCTGGAAAGAGGAACGGAGCCTCTGAGTATCACCGAAACGGAAGATGCTGTTAATGAAATCGTTACAGCTAATGCAACGGCAGAGCCGATGGTTGTTGTAACATTGACTGAGAAGGTATCGACAGAACAGGAAATAGAATTTGAAACGACTTATGAGAAATCTCCTCTGCTCTACATGGGTGAGGAAAAGATTCTCGAAAAAGGAGAAAAAGGACAGCAGACAGTAGTTACGGAGGTAACTAAAACGAATGGACAGGTTGTTTCTTCTACAGTAGTATCTACGGTTGTGAATGTGGAAGCTAAGAATCAGGTTGTCCAGACCGGAACAAAGAGAATGACAAGCAGTGTTGCATCAGATGTCGTAAATAAAGGCGGCGTTGCAATGGGTGTTGGCTCCGGATCTGAAGTTGCAAACTACGCACTTCAGTTCGTTGGTAATCCGTACAAATACGGAGGCACCAGCCTTACAAATGGTGCGGACTGCTCCGGATTTGTAATGAGTGTTTACGCACATTTTGGTATTTCATTACCGAGAACTTCAGGCGGACAGGCTGCGGTGGGCAAAGCTGTATCCTACAGTGAAGCCAGACCGGGAGATATCATTTGCTATTCCGGCCATGTAGGGATCTATATCGGCGGAGGCAAAATCGTCCATGCAAGCACACCTTCTACGGGAATCATTGTGAGCAATGCCACATACAGAACCATAAAATCCGTAAGAAGAATTGTTGAGTAAAAGAAAACGGCAAAGATCTATGTATCTTTGCCGTTTTTTATTGACATGAATTTTTGATTATGATAAAATTATCGATTTCCTTGACATGATACAAATCCGTGAATTATACTTAAAGTGGTATAGACTGGAGGTAGTGTTATGTATGATATAGGTGACAAAATTCTATATCCGATGCACGGAGCAGGTATTATCGAAGGAATCGAAGAAAAAGAGATCCTTGGAGAAATCAGGATGTACTATGTTCTGAAAGTATCATGGGGTGAAATGAAACTTATGATACCGGTTGATACGTGCGATGCGATAGGCGTACGTCCTATTATCATGCCTGAAAATATTCAGACAGTAAGAGATGTACTGGCGGCAGAATCTTCGGTTATGGATAATAACTGGAACCGCAGATACCGTGACAATATGGACAAACTGAAAACAGGGGATGTTTTACAGGTTGCCGAAGTCATAAGAAATCTCATGCGCATAGAGCGTGTGAAAAAACTTTCTGCAGGGGAAAAGAGGATGCTGAATAATGCCAGACAGATACTTCAGAGTGAAGTAATGCTGGCCGGCGGTATGGACGAAACCAGTGCCCGTGCCTTCGTCGATGAAGCTGTATAATTTTTTACTTCATTTTACGGAAGCATAGGACTATACCTTAAAATCGGGGAGAAAGGAGGTAACTGTATGTTCAGAAAACTATTTAGGGGATTATTTACGGGATTAGGAGCATTAGCAGGATATGGAGTATTTTTGCTCGGTGAATTCCTGCTTGAACTGACAGGGTACGGAGAGAAGTTTGCTTTAACTGGTACACAGAAACTGTGTATAGCAGTCATTCTCGTAATTATTTTTGGATTATTATTCTTCAAACTTGCTCCAAAGCTTGGAAGACAGGGGAACAAAGTCGCTGACGGAATCGCAGCAGATCTTCAGAAGGTTTCTACAAATGAGCTGGTGATGGGTACATTTGGACTGATAATCGGCCTTGTAATTGCATTCCTGCTGAGCCACATTTATGAAGGGATGCTTCCGAACGGTATAGAAATTGCAATCAATATTATTTCTTACCTTGTACTCGGTTACATTGGTGCGATCGTATCCACACGAAAAGGTAAAGACATAAGATCGCTTTTCATGCACAAGAATTCCGGCGGCTCAAAAGGCAAGAGTGAAGCGACTCCGAAAATTCTTGACACCAGTGTTATAATCGATGGAAGAATTGCGGATATTATGAAAACCGGATTTATTGAAGGTCCAATTGTCATTCCTGAATTTGTACTCGTAGAACTGCGCCACATTGCTGACTCTTCGGATTCTCTGAAGAGAAACAGAGGCCGCAGAGGTCTGGATATTTTAAACAAAATCCAGGAAGAATACGGTATTGAGATCTATAATACAGATTCTGAAAAAGCGCTGGAGGAGATTCCGGAAGTTGATGTCAAGCTCCTGAAACTGGCACAGATCATGAACGGTAAAGTTGTGACAAATGACTTCAACCTGAACAAGGTTGCGAGCATCAAAAATGTGGAAGTGCTCAATATCAACGAGCTGGCAAACACACTGAAACCGGTAGTGCTTCCGGGAGAAGACATGACTCTGTTCCTTGTCAAAGAAGGTAAGGAAAACAATCAGGCTGTAGCATATCTGGATGACGGCACAATGATCGTTGTCGAGGATGGCCGCAGACACATCGGTAAAACTATTACTGTGCAGGTTACAAGCGTACTGCAGACAGCTGCGGGCCGCATGATTTTTGCAAGACCTAATATGAGATAGAGGTGCCGGATGTACAAAGGACAGAAGAACGCGGTAATAATTGCCGCAGCGGGTTCAGGAAAAAGACTTGGCGGAGACATTCCGAAACAGTACCTGAAGATAGCGGGAGTTCCGGTGATAGTCAGAACAATAAGGGCTTTTTCAGAGAATCCGCATATCGATGATATTTTTATCGTAGCAAATGAAGATTATATATCTTTATGTGAAGAATTGTGTACAGAATATAATCTCACAAAAGTTGCTGGAATCGTAGCAGGAGGCAGTGAACGTCAGGATTCTGTCTACAGAGCGATAACGGAAATCTGCAACAGAATGCCGGACACAGACAGCGTGCTCGTTCATGATGCAGCAAGACCGTTCGTGAATCAGCAGACGATAAACGGCGTTATAGAAGCAGTCTCCCGCAAAGGTGCGGCGATAGCATGTGTTCCTGTAAAGGACAGCATACGCAAAGGCACCAGCGAGGAAAGCTTCAATATAGAGAGAAAGAACCTGTATAACGTGCAGACACCGCAGGGCTTTGATATGCAGCTTCTTAAAGAGGCATATGACAGAGCGTTTGAGGATGGTTATTACGGAACGGATGATGCAAGTCTTGTTGAAAGACTTGGCAGATCGGTAGAACTGGTTCAGGGATCATACGATAATATAAAAATCACTACAAAAGAGGATATGCCTATGGAAAACAGAATAGGAACAGGTTTTGATGTCCATGCTCTGGTGGAAGGAAGAAAGCTGATCATGGGCGGTGTTGAGATTCCTTTTGAAAAGGGGCTCGACGGGCACTCAGATGCAGACGTTCTGATCCACGCGCTGATGGATGCGATGCTGGGTGCGGCTGCGCTGGGTGACATAGGAAGACATTTTCCGGATACGGATCCCGCATATAAAGGGATATCCAGTGTAGAGCTTCTGAAGCATGTTACAAAGCTTATTTACGATGAAGGCTACAGCATCAGCAATGCTGACATAACAGTGATGGCTCAGCGGCCTAAAATCAAGCCATATATCGAAGAAATGAGACGTATTTTAGCTGAGACTATGGATATGGATATCAGCAGAATAAGCATAAAGGGAACTACTACCGAAAGACTCGGATTCGTAGGAAGAGAAGAAGGAATCGCAGCACAGGCTGTATGCCTGCTCTGCAGATAAAAAGAAGGAGACTAGCAAGAAATGAAATTATCAAAGATGCATTTGAAAACTCTGAGAGAAGTACCAAACGAAGCAGAGATTCCAAGTCATATTTTAATGATGAGAACAGGGATGATCCGTAGACTGGCTTCCGGCGTATACGGTTTCATGCCTCTGGGATGGAGATCCATCCGTAAAGTAGAAAACATCATCCGTGAAGAAATGGATGCTACAGGAGCACAGGAAATCCTCATGTCTGCAGTACAGCCTGCAGAGCTGTGGCAGGATTCCGGCAGATGGTTCGCATACGGACCTGAACTGTGGAGAGTAAAGGACAGACACGGAAGAGACTTCTGCCTGGGACCAACAGCGGAAGAAATCTTCACTGATATCGTGCGTACAGATGTAACTTCCCACAGACAGCTGCCGATGAATCTGTATCAGATCCAGACTAAATACCGTGACGAAGCACGTCCTAGATTCGGTCTGATGAGATCCAGAGAATTCATCATGAAAGACTCTTACTCTTTCGACAAGGATGAAGCAGGTCTGGATGTAAGCTATCAGGAAATGTATGATGCTTATACTAAGATCTTCAACAGATGCGGCCTGACTTTCAGACCTGTAGAAGCTGACACAGGTGCTATCGGCGGAAGCAATTCCCACGAATTTACAGCTTTCTCCGAAGTTGGTGAATCCGAGATCGCTTTCTGCGAAAAATGCGATATGGCAGCAACTGTAGAAAGAGCAGAATGCGTTGATGCACCTGCTTCCGATGCAGAAATGCTTCCACTGGAAGAAGTTCATACACCTGGAACTAAGACGATCGAAGAAGTTGCTGGCTTCCTGGGAATGACTGAAGATCAGACAATCAAAGCTCTGCTGTTCGTTACATACGATGATGAGCAGAAAGAAAACGGTTATGTTGCGGCTTTCATCAGAGGTGACAGAGAACTGAACATGATCAAACTGGTAAATGCTCTGGATATCCCTGAGCACTCCATCGAATTCGCTGATGAAGAAAAAATCGGTGCTGTGACAGGATGCGTAGGCGGATTTACTGGTCCTATCGGTCTGCACGACTGCACTATCGTTGTTGACAGCGAACTGGTAGGCCTTAAAAACCTGGTTGCAGGTGCGAACAAAGAAGACCACCACATCAAGAATGTAAACTACGGAAGAGATTACAAAGGCGACATCGTAGTTGATATCAAGAACCTGAAAGAAGGAGATCCATGTCCTGTATGCGGAGCTCCTGTAAAACATACAAGAGGTATCGAAGTTGGCCAGGTATTCAAACTGGGAACTAAGTACTCTGAATCCATGGGAGCTACTTATAAAGACGAAAACCAGAAAGACCAGCTGATCGTTATGGGATGCTACGGTATAGGTGTTACAAGAACTGTAGCGGCTGTAATCGAACAGCACCACGATGAAAACGGTATCATCTGGCCTATGTCTGTGGCTCCATACCACGTTATCATCACTCTGATGAAACCTGAAGATGAAGTACAGGCAGAAGTTGCAGAAAGAATCTACAGCGAACTGGGCAAAGCGGGCGTAGAAGTTCTGCTGGATGACCGTAAGGAACGCCCTGGTGTTAAATTCAAGGATGCTGACCTCTTAGGTATTCCGGTAAGAATCACTGTCGGCAGAGGTGCTGCAGACGGTATGATCGAATACAAGCTGAGAAGAGAAGCTGACAAGGAAGAACTGACAATTGAAGCAGGTATTGCAAAGGCAATTGAAATCGTAAACAATGAAAAATAAGAAAACCGGACAACAGAATATTTATCTGGAGCTGTTCTGGGAATTCTTTAAAATTGGTATGTTCACAATAGGCGGCGGCATGGCGATGCTGCCGCTTATCCAGCAGCTGGTCGTTGATAAGGGCTGGCTGGACGAGGAGGAATCTGTAGACTGTGTAGCTATCAGTCAGGCGCTTCCGGGAATCATAGCAATAAATGGCGCGACTTATGTAGGCAGGAGAATAGCAGGCTTTGGCGGTGCACTTCTGGCGACACTAGGCTCTGTGCTGCCATCATTTATTATAATAATTGCGGCGGCTACGCTGCTTGAAAATATTTCGGGAAGCGGCATTATAGCAGGTGTATTTATGGGAATAAAAGCTGCAGTATGCGCATTAATGGTGCTTACTGCGATACGGCTTGGCAAGAATGTTCTCAGAGACCCTGTTATGTGGTTTCTGGCGATAATGGCCTTTGTGCTGATCGTATTCTTTGATGTCGCAGCTGTAATCACTATTATTCTGGGAGGCCTTATCGGCGTTATATACCAGGTGTTCTGGAAGAACAGGAGGGCAGAAGGGTGATATTCATTCATTTGTTCACGGAGTTCTTTAAGATAGGTGCTTTCAGTTTTGGAGGCGGCATGCCTATGCTTCCGCTGATATTCCAGAGTGTAAGCAACTTTGGCCTGATGAGTTCTCAGGATTTTGCCGATCTGGTTGCACTGTCGCAGGTGACACCGGGACCGATTGCAGTTAATGCGGCGACCTTTGTTGGCTACAATTACGCAGGAATTCCGGGTGCATTAGTTGCGACTACCGGAGTGTGTCTGCCGGCATTTGTAATTATGATGCTGGTGATGAAGTTTCTTGATAAATTCAAGAGCAGCAGAGTTATAGAAGGCGCTCTTTCGGGTATCAGGCCGGTAACGATAGGACTGATAGGAGCAGCAGGCGCTTTTGTTGCAGACAGTGTACTTGTTAAAGGAGAGCTTTTTTCACAGCAGCTGTTTACGGGTTTTGCCGGATATATCAATATTGTACCCTGCGCTATCTTTGTGGCGACACTGGTACTTGCAGGAAAATTTAAAATGAGTCCTATTCTGGTATGTATCATAATGGGAGTAACAGGAGCGTTATTATGTGGGTAGGCGGAGTACGTGTTGTAATTTTAGACAATAAAAACCGTGTGCTGATGGTTTGTCAGCACCATGAGGATAAAGACATCTGGATGGTGCCGGGCGGCGGAATCGAAGATGGTGAAGATACACTGCATGCAGGTATCCGTGAACTTCTGGAGGAAACGGGTCTGGAAATCGAAATGGGACCTCTGCTCTGGCATGTCGAAGAAGTATCTGAAAGCCGCGGACAGCGCTTTGTGAATTTCTTTATGGGAAGGCTTGTAGGCGGTGATATGCGCCTTGGCATGGACCCTGAATTCGATGACAGTCACCAGGTCCTCAGAGATGTGAAGTTCATGACCAAAGAGGAACTGCAGGCAGCAGAACATGTTTATCCTGTTTACCTGAAAGATGAGCTGTGGGACATCCTTGATCAGGGCGGTCCTGTACATAACGCATTCAAAGTGCGTAAAAGTTTATAGCAGACAGAAGCCTCTGTCTTTAAAATATGAATATAACAAGGAGAAATAGAAATGAAAATCGTAACATTTACAATGGAAAACGGCGATATCATGAAGGGTGAACTGTATCCTGAAATCGCACCTATTTCCGTAGCAAACTTTGAAAAACTGGCTAACGAAGGATTCTACAACGGTCTGATTTTCCACAGAGTTATTCCTGGTTTCATGATCCAGGGAGGATGCCCTGACGGAACAGGCATGGGCGGTCCTGGCTGGAACATCAAAGGCGAATTCGCAATGAATGGAGTTCCAAACAATCTGAAACACACAAGAGGAGTTCTGTCCATGGCAAGAGCTATGCACCCTGACTCTGCAGGATCCCAGTTCTTCATCATGGTAGCAAATGCACCTCATCTGGATGGACAGTATGCTGCTTTCGGTAAGATCACTGAAGGTATGGAAGCTGCTGACAAGATCGTGAGTGTTAAGACTAACCGTCAGGACAAACCGCTGGATCCACAGGTTATCAAATCTGTAACAGTTGAAGATGCAGACGAAGAGTGCACTTGCGGATGCTGCAAATGCGGATGTGAAGAATAATAACTGAACAGAAAATACGAGTCCCACAGCCAGAGCTGCGGGACTTTTCTATGCTATAAAAAATGGCTTATAGGACAAAAAGAGTTGGTGGCACCCTAGTCCCAATAGCTAGGGTACTCACCAGAATGATGGAGCTCGCTCCAGACAATTGCATCGCCCCAATCAGGAATTGATCCTGATAGTTTTTCCTGATTGGTCATCTTTCGGTATATATCCGCAATACTTTTGTCTGTAGGCATAACTTTTAATATTTCAGAAGCAGAAAGCGGCTCTGGCGAGTGCATATAGCACCACCAGAAGACCGCTTTTATTCTTCTTTCTACAGATAATCCTCTATGTACTCTCAACATTTCCCTAAGCCTTGAATTAATGCCCCCTTCAATTTGATTATTAGTTCTAGGTGTCCGATCCAGGTCATTCCTCAACTGTTCATCAAAGTATGTAAACATAGTCCCTTCTTTAAGCAACCGCATAATTGAATTTTGTGCTTTAATTAACCTTTCATGTGTATACCTGCTGTTTCCATATTCGTCATATGTTAACTGACTTAGAAATCTATTGTATTTTTGCATCCATTCAATAAATCTTGTTACCCAACGGTCTTTTTCTTCTTTTGTTTCTAAGTGCAGCAAATCTTTAGCTAATACGTATAGCTCTATTCCCGCTGCAGTCTTAGGTTTGCTTGTTGTATAACGTTTGATCTGACAGAATACATGGAATAGGCATCTTTGATGTTTCGCCTTTGGCCATGCCTTTTTTAGTGCCTTCGTAAATCCAGTTTCACCATCGGAAACAACCATTACAGGTTCTGCTATACGCGACATCAATGTTTTCCATGCACGTGCATTTTCGTATCTACACAAATACCATCCAAGTACATGTTTTTTATCGCAGCAAATCAGAATACATACTTTTCGGCCAAGATATATTCCATCAACATACACCACGTCTCTTTGTGTTTCAATTTTAGGTGGCAGAGTCCATATATCCCAGAACCCACTTGTCTTCCTCCTAAATGACCTTCCATCACCTGGCATTTCCTTTTGTGCTTGCTTACCAAACAGCCATTTTAAGAATATCTGCAACTGTTTTGATGAATTATCAATTTTAGGTGTATATATGCTCAAACAGTTCTTACAAAACCATCGCTGAGATCCTGATTTGTTTTTTCCATATTTAATACAAATATTACCGCATATAG
>JAGBGL010000125.1 GCA_017936025.1 Bacillota bacterium
ACACCCATGATATTGACATCCAGGTCTTCGCAGACTTTTGAGATGGCTGAGAACAGACCTTTACGGTCTCTGGCAATAATGCTGATGTCTGTATCATATGTCTGATCCAGCTTGTCCTCATCCCAGCTGACGCTTATGAATCTCTGTTTTTCTTCTTCAGGAAGTGAAACCATGTTCGGACAGTCGGCTCTGTGTACAGATACGCCTCTTCCTTTCGTAATATATCCTACGATTTCATCGCCCGGTACAGGGTTGCAGCATCTTGCAAGTCTGATCATCATGCCGTCGATGCCTTCGACAACGATACCGGCATTTTCACGTTTCTTACGGTCAGCTTTCGCTTTTTTCTGCTGATCCTGCGGTTTAGCTTCACGTAATTCTACATCACGTTTTTCTGCTTCCTGTTTGCGCTGCTGTTCTTCGTTATAATATTTCAGCAGTGCATTTGCAACTCTGCTCTGATTGGATCCGCCATGACTGATATAAGTGTAAAACTCATCCAGGTTATCATGACGCATCTCCTTCATTGCTTTGTTGATATAACTGTTTTTCAGTATATCCTGAGGCTCATAGCCTTTCTTGCGGAGATACTTATCGATAATTTCTTTACCCTTTTCAACGGAGTCATTTTTATTTTCTTTTTTCAGCCACTGACGGATCTTACTTCTGGCTGTATTACTCTTAACGATATTCAGCCAGTCGGAACTTGGACCCGGAGCGTTAGGTGAAGTTACGATTTCAATTATGTTACCATTTTCCAGCTTGTGGTCGATAGTAACCATTTTACCGTTAACCTTTGCCCCTACGCATTTGCATCCTACTGCAGAGTGGATCTTAAATGCGAAGTCCAGAGGTGTAGATTCGGCAGGAAGTTCAATAACGTCTCCCTGCGGAGTGAATACATATACCTGGCTGGCGAACAGATCGACTTTCAGAGATTCCATGAATTCTCTCGGATCCTGCATGTCTTTCTGCCATTCAAGAGTCTGTCTCAGCCATGCCAGCTTTTCTTCTTCGTTAGTCTGTTTTGTGCTGGAAACGCCTTCTTTGTACTTCCAGTGTGCCGCGATACCCAGTTCTGCAATTTCATGCATCTCATGGGTACGGATCTGAATTTCAAATGGTTTTCCTGTATCACCTATTACCGTTGTATGCAGTGACTGATACATATTAGGTTTCGGCATTGCAATATAGTCTTTAAAACGTCCGGGGATCGGCGTCCATAAAGTGTGGACGATACCCAGAACAGCATAACAGTCTTTGACGCTGTCAACGATTACTCTGAATGCTGTCAGGTCGAAGATCTCATCCAGCTGTTTGTTCTGGAATTTCATTTTTTTATAAATACTGTAGAAGTGTTTTGATCTGCCGTGAAGCTCGAATTTGATGCCATGTTCATCAATCGCTTCTTTGATTTCTTCCTTGATCTGGTTTACAGCCCATTCACGCTCAACTTTACGTTCGTTGAGTTTTTCAACCAGGTCATAGTACACTTCCGGTTCCAGATATTTGAGACATGTATCTTCCATTTCGAATTTCATCTGGTAGATACCCAGTCTGCTGGCAAGAGGAGCATAAATTTCCAGTGTTTCTTTACATTTTTCCTGGATCTTTTCGTGCGTCATGTAGTTGATCGTACGGATGTTGTGCAGTCTGTCAGAAAGTTTGATGATCAGTACACGTATATCCTTGGACATTGCGAGGAACATTTTTCTCAGTGTTTCAGCCTGACGTTCCTCCTTGCTTTCAAATTTCAGAGAAGCCAGTTTTGTAACGCCGTCAACCAGCAGTTCGACTTCCTCCCCAAATTCGGCACGCAGATCTTCGTTTGTATAATCAGTATCTTCAACT
>JAGBGL010000126.1 GCA_017936025.1 Bacillota bacterium
AGCATCCAGTGGACAGACCATGAAAGAGCTGAGATCGAACCGCGTATTGTGATGACTTCCGGGGTGAAATGGATCACAGAAGATATCGCGGTTTCGGGTACTGTTCCGAAAATCGACGGATATGAGCCGACAGCAACATTCTACCGTATCCTGAATGACGGAAGTGTTATCGAAGACAATATGGACCATGAACAGATGCTGGTGATCAGACAGCCGGAAGGTCTGTATGTGTTCTCCGGATGCAGTCACAGAGGTGTTATTCCGGCGGTAAGATATGCGAGAGAAATTTTCGGCGGAGAAAAGATAGCGGTGCTGGTTGCGGGAATGCATCTTTACAGTGCCGATGAAGAAATGAGAAAGAAAGTCGTGGACCAGATCATAGCAGAGGATATAGATGTTGTAATGCCGGTGCACTGCACAGGGATCAATGCTATCTGTGATCTGAAGATGGCGCTTGGAGACAAGTGTATTGTGGCTTCTGCAGGTACAAAGTATGGATATTAGAGATGCAGCTGCAAAGTATCTTGCTTCCAGAATGAGAACCTGCGGAGAGATGGAGGAATATCTTGCGAAGAAGGGGTTCAGTGACGATGAAATCAGAGAAGTCATAGAAGAATTCAGGGACTTCCGCTATCTGGATGATGAAGAATACTGCAGACAGTATATAAATTATGCCTGCGATAAAGGCAAGGGACCGCTCAGAATAAGACAGGAGCTGGCCGACAGAGGTGTGGACCGTGAGACGATCGGATTTGCACTGGAAGATTATTATGACAGAGATGCTGAACTGGAGAGAGCGCTGCGTCAGGCAGAGAAGACTGTTTCCGGAAAAACTGTGGATGAAAAAATGCGCGGGCGTCTGGGAAGACGTCTGGTTTCTCTGGGCTACAGCACGGATGTCGTTTACAAAGTTATCGGAATCTGTATGAGGGAAGATGATGAGTGACCGTTTTACAAGAACAGAACCTGTAATAGGAAGAGAGGGCCTGGATAAGCTGTGGAACAGCCGCGTGGCTGTATTCGGCATCGGCGGTGTTGGCGGATTTGCTGTGGAAGCACTTGTGCGTGCAGGTGTCGGAACCATCGATATCATAGATAAAGACGAAGTTGATGTGACTAATATCAACAGACAGATAATTGCTACACAGAAGACTGTAGGCATGGATAAAGTACAGGTCATGAAAGAAAGGATCCTGGAGATAGATCCGGATGTGACAGTGCATGCGCATAAATGCTTTTTCCTGCCGGAAACGGAATGGGATTTTTCTGTTTATGATTATGTGATAGATGCCATAGATACTGTTACCGCGAAGCTGGATCTTATCGAGAGAGCACGGTCTGCAGGAGTCCCGGTAATTTCATCTATGGGAACAGGCAACAAGCTGGATCCGACGAGATTTGAAGTTACTGTTATAGAAAAAACTTCGGTATGTCCGCTGGCAAAAGTAATGAGACGTGAGCTGAAAAAAAGAGGAATCCGCGGCCTTAAAGTGGTTTATTACCAGGAAGAACCTCTGAAGCAGGGAGAACGCACTCCGGCGAGCATTTCTTTTGTTCCTCCTGTTGCTGGAATGATTTTAGCTGGAGAAGTTATAAAAGATTTGATAAAATAATAAAAAAGTTTGCATATGCACCAAAAACGGGACATATACTCTGATATAGTTTAATCATCAAAAGAAAGGGTATCAATATATAGAGTATATCGAACGGAGGTGCACAATATGTTATTTGTTTTACCATGGGTATTTTTTTTCGGAGCAGCAGCTGCACTGGCAGTGCTGATCAATGATTACAGAAAAGAAGAGGAAATGTTCAGAGATGACGGGCCGGATCAGGAAACTGTATATTCTATATCTGCTTAAAATACTGGAAAACTATACGGATGCTGATCATCCGCTGACTCAGAAGGAGATAGCGGAGATCATGGAACGCGATTACGGGGTTTCGTGTGAAAGAAAAGCGATAACCCGCAATCTGGGAAACCTTGAAGATATGGGCTACGACGTGGTCCATTTAGAAAAGAAAGGTTATTATCTGGGAAGCAGAACTTTCGAGGACAGTGAACTGAGGCTGCTTATTGACAGTGTGCTGGCTTCGCGCCATGTACCGGCGGATCAGGCAAAGCTTCTGATCAATAAACTGATATCGCAGTCGAACAAGTACTTCCGCAGACAGGTGCGGCATGTGCACAACATTGAACGAATGGATCATGGAGAAGATATACAGATTTTCCATACCATAGAGCAGATAAGCAGGGCCATTGAGGAAAAGAGAAAAGTAACATTCTTCTATAATAAATACGGTGCGGATAAAAAACTGCACCACACAACAAAATCCAAACAGACAGTTAATCCTTATCAGATCGTGATCGCAAACGGCAAGTATTATTTGATAGGGAATGTTGATAAATACAGCAATGTGACTCACTTCCGTATGGATAAGATCACGGAACCGGAAATTCTGGATGAGATCGTAAAGCCGCAGCAGGAAGTGGATGAACTTGCAAACGGGCTGGATCTTCCGACACATATGGCAGAACATCTGTACATGTTCTCGGGCAAGTCATCATGGATCACGCTGAAAGTTGAAAAATGGGGTATAAGCGATGTCATCGACTGGCTGGGAAGAGATATTCATATTACAGAAGACGGCGACCACTATATTGTCAGATTCAAGGCTAATGAGCAGTCTATAGGATACTGGGCTGTGCAGTTCGGAGGCTCTGTAGAAGTTCTTGAGCCGCTGAGTCTGCGGGATGAGGTCCGGGAACGTATCGAAAAGATTTATGAGAAATACAGGGATTAAACTATGGAATATATAATCATAACAGTAGGCTTAATAATAATCGTTCTGCTGATCATGTGCCTTCTGCAGATCAAGTCGCTGAAAAAAGGCGGCGGTCAGGGCAGAGAGATCAGAGAATCGCAGCGTATCCTGCAGCAGGATATCATGGATTCCAGGCAGGAAACTCTGAACTATGTACAGGGGAGTTTCCAGGGCCTTGGACAGATCCTGACGGACAATCAGAAACAGACGGCTGACATTCAGGACAAGAGACTGGCAGAACTGAACCGCCAGTTCCATCTGATGGCAATGCAAAGCGAGCAGAAACTGGAGCAGATGCGTCAGACGATGGAAAAACGTCTGGAAGTTCTGCGTGAGGATAACAGAAAACAGTTGGAGGAAATGAGAGCGACTGTGGATGAAAAACTCCAGAAGACACTCGATGCGCGCATCAGCCAGTCATTCAAACTTGTCAGTGAAAGACTGGAGCAGGTGTATAAGGGCCTTGGAGAGATGCAGACACTGGCTTCCGGTGTAGGTGATCTGAAGAAGGTGCTGTCCAATGTCAAGACCCGCGGCATCCTCGGTGAGATCCAGCTGGGAGCGATCCTGGAGCAGATACTTTCGCCTGAACAGTATGAAGAAAATATCAGTACGAAGCCTTACAGCACTGAGCGAGTCGAGTATGCTGTGAAGCTTCCGGGAGAAGGCGACGGATTCGTTTATCTGCCTATCGATGCGAAGTTCCCTGCGGACGCGTATACATATCTGATGGATGCATATGACACAGGAGATCCGATGCAGATACAGGAAGCAGCGAAGATGCTGGAACGCGCGGTCAAAAAGTCTGCCAAAGACATCCGTGACAAGTATGTGCAGCCGCCTGCGACTACAGATTTTGCAATAATGTTCCTGCCTTTCGAAGGGCTTTATGCGGAAGTCGTACGCAGAGGAATGGTAGAAGTGCTGCAGCGCGAATACAAGATAAATATCGCCGGACCGACAACGATGGCAGCGCTCTTGAACAGTCTTCAGATGGGCTTCAAAACACTGGCCATCCAGAAGCATTCAAGCGAAGTGTGGGATATTCTGGGTGCAGTTAAAACCGAGTTCGATAAATTCAGCGATGTGCTGGAAGCAACTCAGAACAGGATCAATCAGGCCAATGCCGAACTGGATAAACTGATCGGTACAAGAACGAGAAGTATCCAGAGAAAACTGCGCGGTGTGACGGCGCTTGAGGAAGAAGAAACAAAGAAACTGCTGCAGTTTACAGACATAGATTAAGGAGAATTTTATGAGCATTTATGCTATCGGCGATCTGCATCTGTCTTTTTCGCCCGAGGTGGAAAAGCCGATGGATCTTTTCGGCCATGCCTGGAAAGATCATGCGCAGCGTCTGAAAATGCACTGGCTGGAGCTGGTGAAACCTGAAGATACGGTGATCATCCCCGGGGATATTTCCTGGGGCCTTCGCATGTCCGAAGCCATACCGGATCTGGACTGGATAGATGCTCTGCCGGGTAAAAAGCTGATTTTCAAGGGCAACCATGATCTGTGGTGGCAGAGCGTCAGCAAACTGAATAATATGTATGACTCTATCTATTTCGTGCAGAATAAGGCTGTCGAAGTGGAAGGCTATTATATATGCGGAAGCCGCGGCTGGATAGGACCGGGACATGATGATTATAAAGAATCTGATGAGAAAATCTATAAGCGTGAACTGATGCGTATCCAGATGTCTATCGATGATGCGAAGCGTCAGGGTGCGGAGAAGATCATAGGAGTTCTGCATTATCCGCCTTCTGCAGGAAATACAGTAGGATCATCCATTACGGATATGTTTAAGGAATGCGGCGCAGAACAGGTCATTTACGGACATCTTCACGGGCCGGATTCTCACAGAAGCGGGCTCAAAGGAAACTATGACGGAGTAGAATACAAGCTGGTGGCGCTGGACTATCTGAACTGCCGCCCGCTGCTTATCAAGGAGTAGTACCGGCCGCTATGTGCGGTGCAGGAGGGAATATTATGGTTAAGAGAGTGACACTTATCGTTCTGGACAGTCTGGGAATAGGTCAGCTGCCGGACGCGGAAAAATACGGAGACAAAGGTGCAGATACACTGGGGCATATCATCAGTGGATACCCGCAGTTTTCAATACCTAATCTGCAGAAGCTGGGATTCGGCAACATCCAGGGCGCTGCAGGCGGAGCTTATGCGGTTTCAGAACCTGCCGGAGCTTTCGGCAAGCTGAAAGAACTGTCCAGCGGAAAGGATACGATCACGGGACACTGGGAAATTGCAGGACTGCGCACTGATGTGCCGTTCAAGACTTATCCTGACGGATTCCCGAAAGAGTTTATCAAGCAGTTTGAAAAAGCCATCGGCCGTGAAGTGATCGGTAACTGTACTGCTTCAGGCACCGTAATAATCGAGGAACTGGGGCCTGAACATGAGAAAACAGGAAAACCTATCGTGTATACTTCTGCAGACAGTGTGTTCCAGATCGCAGTAAATACTGATGTGATACCGCTGGAAGAACTGTATAAGATCTGTGAGACAGCACGCGGCATGCTGCAGGGAGAATGGGCATGCGGAAGAGTTATCGCTCGCCCTTATGAGATAAAGGACGGAAAGCGTGAGAGAACTTCCGACCGCAGGGATTACGCTGTTTCACCTCCTGAAAAGACTATGCTGGATCTGGTCTCTGAAACCGGTAAAACTGTGTATGCAGTCGGCAAGATCAGCGATATTTTTAATGGTCAGGGCGTGACGATTTCTGTTCACACGGATAATAATATGGATGGCGTCGATAAGACTATCGAGGCTCTCGGACAGAATTTCGAAGGCCTGATTTTCACAAACCTTGTGGATTTTGACTCTAAATATGGACACCGAAGAGATGCTGAGGGTTATGGCAAGGCAATAGAGGAATTTGATGCAAGGCTTCCGGAAATCATTGAGGCAATGGGTGCTGACGATATTCTGATCCTCTGTGCCGATCACGGAAACGACCCTGCGCACAGCGGATGGGATCACACAAGGGAGCATGTTCCCGTTGTAATTTACGGCGATGCGGTGAAGGCCGGAGTTGATCTGGGTGTGAGAGAATCATTCGCCGATATCGGAGCGACAGTCTGCGAAGTGCTGGGTGCAGAGAAGACTGCTGTCGGTGAAAGCTTCTGGGATGTGACCAGGAAATAGAAAATATTTCCATTAAAACAGCCCGATTATATTGACATGAGAATTGCATATAGTATATAATATATGCAGGCAAAAGGTGATGCCTATATTATGAACACAAAATGAAAACCCAGCAGTGGCCGCTGCTGGGTTTTCTTCTCTTTGTTATACAGTAGAGCATCTGTAGGCTAGTGGTTACCATTTCTGTCTTCTAACCATTTGCAAATATAGTAGGCCGCTATACTTGCCAGTACGGACAATATGAAGGTGACACCCATTATGAACACCTCCTTCCTGTGACCAGTATAGGATCGGTAACATATATATAATACCATAAATGACAAAAAATGGAATGAATAAATGTAAAAAATTTACATTTGGAAAGGCTCGGAAAGGATGAGATATGAAATCCTGAGAATTGATAATAATCCGGAACTGGCTGATAAAGCAGCTGTCTGGTTTCATGAAAAATGGAATATAGGAAAAGAACTTTATTTGGAAAGTATTAAAGAGTCGCTTGATGATAGACGGTCTTTCCCGAAATGGTATCTTACTATGAATGATGAGAGAATAATCGCAGGTGCCGGAGTCATATCAAATGACTTTCATACACGCAAGGAACTGATACCTAATGTGTGCGCAGTTTATGTGGAGCCTGATTTCCGCGGACAGGGAATTGCAGGGAAGTTACTGACATATATCTGTGATGATATGGCCGCAAAAGGAATACACACATTATATCTCATTACAGAACACGAAAACTTTTATGAACGTTACGGCTGGGAGTTCATGACGATAATCGAAGATGATGAAGGCCTGGATATGAGATTGTACAGACATATACAGAAATAAAAACAGCGAATCAGTTCAGTTACTGCTTCGCTTATATGTTTTTTGTATCAGAATCTCAGTGACAGGCAAGTAAGGCTGCCGTCGATTTTACGGAATTCATCTGTACTTACGACCTTAACAGGATAGCCGAGATCTTCGATGATTTTCAGCGTTTTAGGGTACCCTTCAGGAACGAGAACAGTGCCGTTGATGTTCATGCTGTTGATTGCATAAAGCTCATCTGCTTCCACAACAAAACGGTTGAAGTCCTTAAATGATGGCTCTTCGTTCATTACAGGGGAGACGAGCATATTATTGTTTTCCAGATAAATTACAAAGTCTTTCAGATGCAGGCCTTCTGTTACAGGAACGGTAGATGATGTATAGCCGAACTGAGTAACAATATCATTGAACTGGCGTGCCCCTTCTGCATTAGTACGGTCAGACTGACCGATGTAGAAATGATTGCCGACTTTCATGACGTCGCCGCCTTCCATCGTGCCGGGTGCTTCTATAAAGAATATCTGAGAGTCGTCGTAGAACTTCTGTATTGTATCCAGGATCTCAAATTTTTCACCGTTGCGGGAATCTTTTGGAGAGTTGGTGATAATTGCGCAGTGCTCCATGACTACCGCAGGGTCTTCGACAAAGCAGGAGTCCGGATATCTTTCGTCGCCTTCCAGATCAGTTACTTCCAGTCCCAGTTCTTCCAGTACTGCAACATACTGTGCATGCTGCTCGATTGCTTTATTGTAATCAGGTGTGCCTTCGCCGAACATGGCAGTTGTGATACCATCGACCAGTGCGCGGCAAGGTTTTCTTGTTATTGCTTTTGTAAACATATAAAATCCTCCTGTGAGTTTTTATATATGATATAATGGATGACAGAATTAGTCAATCGGAGGATTAGAATGAACCAGGAACTGAAGCTGGTACGAGCTTATGAACATCCCGGACAGGTCAGAGAACTGTTCACAGAATATATGGATATGCTGATCGAAGGGGACAGTACATTTATAAAATATATGGAGATACAGAACTACGATGACGAAATCGCGCATCTTGATGTTAAATACAAAGAGCCGGAGAACAGGCTGTATCTGCTTTATGTCAACGGGCAGCTGGCCGGAAGCATCGGGATGCTGCAGTTTGATGACAAAAGCTGTGAGCTGAAACGGCTGTATTTGAAAAAGGAATTCAGGGGCAGGAATCTCAGCGATTTCCTTGTGGAAAGGATCATAGAGGATGCCCGTGACGCCGGTTACGAATACATGCTGCTGGATACGATGCCGTTCCTGCCAAAGGCTTATCAGCTGTATAAGAAACATGGTTTTTATGATATCCCCAAATACAGAGAAAGCCCAATCGATGTGGCGTATTATATGAGACTGGATTTAAAATAGATATGTTGTGGTGATGCCTTGAAGTCACCTATAGGAATCGAACCCAAGAGAGACGGTCGAACACAGGAAATAAGTGTTTGTATCGTCTCTTTTTATATGATTAAACGTCATTATCTGCATTCTATTTCATAGGTGATATGAGAAAACAGCTCTGCAACGCAGTCCTCGATTTCATCGATGTGCTCACCGGTATCCAGGATAATGTCAGGTGCGGTATTTTCATTATATCTCCGGTACCAGATGCGGTGCTGGTGAGGTGTGTGGCCATGCTTCTTTTTGAATTCCCGGTAAAAAAATTTAGGATCAGAGAATCCTACCTGATAGCCGATATCAGGTACCGGGATATCCGGATGGCAGAGCAGGAGGTGCTCAGAGTGATATACTCTGATTTCATGCAGGAAATTCCGGAAAGTTTTTAATGAAGACTCCTTGAAGAAGCGGGAAAGATAGTTATAGCTGATGTGCTCCTGTTCACAGATATCATGCATCGTGATCTTTTCGGCATAATGTTCCAGCATATACGCCATTATGCGTTCGAATCTGTCCATCATTTCCGGAGGATACATTTCTTCGTCTACGTTTATGTGGTTGTAGTACTGGAAATGCTTTCGTATTATGCCCAGTATTTTTTCTGAGAAATCTGTAATGCGAGGGTCACAGTTGTCATTGATATAACAGGAAAGGAGTGCCAGCAGAAGCATCCGTATTCTGTTTATGTGATGCAGACGTTTGGGATCGGTATCATTGCTGCTGCAGATGTAATACAGCAGATTATATCCTTTTCCGGAAAAAAGAGGGTGGTTCAGATTAAAATGAAAAGAAACCATAAGATTTTCCTCATCCGAGGTTACAGAATGGATATCGAACATATCTGTCTGGATGATATCGCCGGCATGCAGGATATGTTTTTCGTGCATATTGTAAACAGTTGCACTGCCTCTCAGGCACATTACTGTTTCAATAGTATCATTGTGATAATGTGGTACCTGACGTGTGCTTTTATATATTGTTATTACGACAGGAAGCGTACCGTCGAAATTGGGAGTTATCTGTTTGGCAAACACTGTAATCACCTCAAAAATAGTTTGTATTCATCTAAATAATAGCAAATAAGAATAAAAATGTCTATTTTTTTGCGTATATACACAGGATATAATATATGTAACAGGAAATCTCCTGACTGATGTTGAGGAGCATGTAAAAGTATAAGCTGGACGGGGGGATCGGAATGAATATGTTTTCTTTAGAAGGAAAAATCGCAGTTGTTACGGGCGCGGGATCAGGATTAGGTCTGGCAACTGCAAAAAGGTTTAAAGATGCCGGGGCACTGGTGACAATGGCTGATATAAATGAAAACACGCTGGATTTTGCTGAACAGATGGGCTGCTATTTTGTGAAGACAGATGTCAGCAAAGAAGATGATGTGAAAACTCTGATGGAAAAAACTGTAGAGCATTTCGGTAGAAAAATCGATATAATAGTGAATAATGCAGGTATAATCTGTCCGGAAGAACTGCTCGTAAATGCGGAGAAAGATACATACGAAAGGTTATTTTCCGTAAATGTTATGGGAGCTGTGTTTGGTATAAAACATGGACAGCAGCACATGAATGACGGAGGTGTTATTCTCAATACAGCTTCTAATTCTGCCAACGGAGACTATGCAGGATATGGGCCTTATATCATGAGCAAGATTTCTGTAGTAGGAATAACCAAAGTTGCGGCAATCGAGTTAGCAGGGCGAAATATAAGAGTCAACTGTATATGTCCGAACACC
>JAGBGL010000127.1 GCA_017936025.1 Bacillota bacterium
GCTGCATCCAGCATATTTTCTATAAAAATCCCATATCCCCTGGTCGGGTCATTTACCAAAACATGTGTCACCGCGCCGACCAGTTTTCCGTCCTGAATGATGGGACTTCCGCTCATTCCCTGGACAATTCCGCCACTGGCCTTCAGCAGCCTTTCGTCAGTAACTCTGATGACCATGTTTTTGTTTGAATCTCTGCTTCGTTTATAAACCCTCTGGATTTCTATTTCGTATCTTTCAATTTTATTATTTTCCAGTGTAGTAAGAATATATGCTTTACCGGTTTCTATCTGATCCTTTGAAGCCGCGACCACAGGTTTGCTGTATACAGGATTTTCGATAGGGTGATATGTTTCACCAAAAAGTCCGAGTTCAGAATTGAGCATCAGATCTCCCAGCGGCGAATCTGTCTCATAAAATACTCCCTGTATCTCACCCGGTTCACCGGACTTTCCTTCCTTGATATTCTGTACTTTAGCCCGCAGCAGTTTACCATCATTAACTGTTAAAACAGCTCCTGTTTCAGGGTCAGTGATTGCATGACCCAACGCTCCGAAAGTCTGATTTACAGGATCATAATAAGTAAGAGTTCCTATGCCTGCAGTCCTGTCTTTTATCCAGATGCCCATTTTATATACGCCGTCCTTCCTGCTCTCAACAGGTGTCAGCTGTACGGTAAACGTTCTGCTCTTTCTCTGCACTTTCAGTTTGACCGTATCACGTATTTCATTTACCAGTTCTTCTACTTCTTTAGCCTTATAAACTTTAGTCCCGTTTATAGCAAGTATCATGTCCCCTATCTGAAGACCCGCTTCCAGCCCGGGATTAACAATCTTTCCGTCACTGCCGGTTATTTCCTCCCGCCATACAACTAAAACGCCTCTGACATCCATCTGGACACCTATGGAGTGGCCTCCTGCAATAAGTACCCGTTCCGACACCACATCCACACTGGCTGCATTTTCGCCGGGAACAGCGGAAAACTGACCCGCAATTATAATTGTAATAAGGAGGCCCGCAAGAATGAGACCTCCCTTTCTGACAACAACCTTCATCAGATCCCCCTTAGCTGTCAAAATTCTCAAGGAAACCGGCCAGCTCCTGTTCATTCTCAAGCCTTATTCCGGTCTCCAGCAGTTTCTGATCTTCGGTACTGAGCAGAGAAAACTCTATATCTGTTTCACGGTATAGATTCTTTTCATCGCCTTCATACCAGTATACATTTACAGCGCCGTCTGTTACTTTTACAAAATAATATCCCGGTTCCGTATTTTCCGATGCAGCCGGAGTACTATTTTCTCCGTTCTGCTGTGCTGCTGATGCCTGCTGATCAACCTGGACTCCATCTTCATGTGTTCCGGGCTCAGGCATTAAAAACCACATCAATGTAACAATAGCAATTGCCAGCAGTGCACATAATATCCATTTGTTTTTTGTCAATTCATTGAACATACTACCACCTCTGATGGTAGTATTCACTTATATCTTCAATAATATCCCTCTAAATGCGTATATATTCCTTTATATTTTCAAATGTTTTGTCTCCTATTCCACTGACATTCTTCAGATCTTCTACAGATTTGAAAGCTCCGACATCACTTCTGTATTTCAGTATTTTTTCAGCTGTCACCGGACCAATTCCGTCCAGCGTCTGCAATTCTTCAGAACTGGCCGTATTAATGTCGACCTTCCCGGCATCCTGAGATGTCCCTCCGGGAAGCACCGTATCTGTCATGACTTCGCCGATATGCGGCACATATATCTTTTCGCCGTCCGTTAGAAAAGCCGCCTGATTGATCCTGGAAGTATCAGCATTATCATCAAAACCGCCTGCAGCCTTGATGGCATCAGTAACTCTGCTTTCAGCCTTCAGTTCCACGACTTTCGGCTGTTTTACAGCACCGCATACATCAACCATTATCGTTTCCGCTGATGACGGCTCCTCTGTGTGCTCTGCCATCACATTTTCTTCAATCACCATTTTTTCATTTTTATCATCCCTGTCTCCCAGTACAAATGTGATAAATGATGCAGCTACCAGAATGAGATCGGAAGAGCACAC
>JAGBGL010000128.1 GCA_017936025.1 Bacillota bacterium
GCCGCAGGAAGACGAAAGTGCAAGATACATGCGTCTGATGGCAGACTTCCAGAATTATAAAAGAAGAGTGGAAAAAGAAAAGAGCGACATTTACGCATATGCGAGTGAAAAAGTTGTGACAGATCTACTGACAGTTCTGGATAACTTTGAAAGAGCTCTGGATCACGAATGCAGCGATGAAGGTTTCAAAGAAGGCATGGATATGATCTTCAAGCAGCTGTTCGATGCGCTGGGAAAAGCCGGTCTGGCTGAGATCCCTGCTCTGGGAGAGGACTTCGATCCTAACTTCCACAATGCAGTAATGACAGAGGATACAGACGAGTATGACAGCGGAAAGGTATCCGGAGTACTGCAGAAAGGTTACACACTGAACGGTAAAGTGATCAGACCTACAATGGTCAAGGTTGCTAACTAATATATAAGTTAATTCAAAATCAAATTTTATAAAGATATAAAAAGGAGAAATAAAAATGGGTAAAGTAATTGGTATAGACTTAGGGACTACAAACTCTTGCGTAGCAGTATTAGAAGGGGGAGAACCTGTAGTTATCACAAATGCGGAAGGTATGAGAACAACTCCATCCGTAGTTGGTTTTGCGAAGAACGGTGAAAGACTGGTTGGTGAAACTGCAAAAAGACAGGCAGTAACTAACCCTGACAGAACTATCGCTACCATCAAGAGATACATGGGTACTGACCACACAGTAACAATCGACGACAAAAAATACACTCCACAGGACATTTCCGCTATGACTCTGGCTAAGCTGAAGGCTGACGCTGAAGCATACCTGGGAAGCCCTGTAACAGAAGCAGTAATCACAGTTCCTGCTTACTTCACAGACAGCCAGAAACAGGCTACTAAAGACGCAGGAAGAATCGCAGGTCTGGATGTTAAGAGAATCATCAACGAACCTACAGCTGCTTCTCTGGCATACGGCTTAGACAAAGACGAAACTCCTCACAAGATCCTGGTATACGACCTGGGCGGCGGTACATTCGACGTATCCATCCTGGAACTGGGTGACGGAGTATTCGAAGTACTGGCTACATCCGGTAACAACAAACTGGGCGGAGACGACTTTGACGAAGCTGTTCTGAACTACCTGGCTGATACATTCGCTGCAGAAAACGGCATCGACCTGAGAAAAGACAAGATGGCTCTGCAGAGACTGAAAGAAGCAGCTGAAAAAGCTAAGAAAGAACTGTCCTCTGCACAGACTACAAACATCAACCTGCCATTCATCACTGTAAACCAGGATGGCCCTCTGCACATGAACATCGACCTGACTAGACCTAAGTTCGATCAGCTGACTTCTGATCTGGTTCAGAAAACAATCGAACCAATGCAGAAAGCAATGCACGATGCAGGCGTAACAAATGCTGACCTGGACAAAGTTATCCTGGTAGGAGGATCCACAAGAATCCCTGCTGTACAGGATGCAGTTAAGAGAGTAACAGGCAAAGAACCATTCAAAGGAATCAACCCTGACGAATGTGTAGCTATCGGTGCAGCTATCCAGGCAGGCGTACTGACTGGTGAAGTACATGACGTACTGCTGCTGGACGTAACTCCACTGTCCCTGTCCATCGAAACACTGGGCGGAGTTGCTACAAAACTGATCGAAAGAAATACAACAATTCCTACTAAGAAGAGCCAGATCTTCTCTACAGCAGCTGACAACCAGACTGCAGTAGACATCCATGTAATGCAGGGTGAAAGAGAAATGGCAGCAGGAAACACTACATTAGGACGCTTCCAGCTGACAGGTATTCCACCTGCTCCTCGCGGAATCCCACAGATCGAAGTAACATTCGACATCGACGCAAACGGTATCGTAAACGTTTATGCGAAAGATATGGGAACTGGTAAAGAACAGTCCATCACAATCACTTCTTCCACTAAACTGTCTGACGAAGAAATCCAGGCTAAAGTAAAAGAAGCTGAACAGTTCGCTGAAGAAGACAAGAAGAGAAAAGAAGAAGTAGAAGTAAGAAACCAGGCAGAAACTCTGGTTTACGAAACAGAAAAGAACATGAAGGAAATCGAAGGCAGCCTGTCTGATGAAGAAAAAGACGCTATCACAGCTGCTAAAGATGAACTGAAAGCAGCTCAGGAAGGCACTAACATTGAAGAAATCAAAGATAAGACTGAAAAGCTGACAGAACAGTTCCACACAATTTCCGCTAAGATGTACCAGCAGGCTCAGGCTCAGCAGCAGGCTCAGGCAGGCGGATGCGGTCCTGACTGCGGAGCAGGCGGCGACTGCGGAACACAGAGCGGTCCTGCAGGCGACAACGTAGTTGACGCTGACTTCGAAGTAGTAGACGAAGACAAATAAGAAAACCATAAACAAAACTAACTGGCAGAGCACTTCTATTACAGGAGTGCTCTGCCGGAGTTAATACGTAATACTTAGAGTGAGGAAATTTAAATGGCAGAACAGAAAAGAGATTATTACGAAGTCCTGGGGCTGAAAAAAGGCGCCGACGACAGTGAGATAAAAAGGGCTTACCGTAAACTGGCCATGAAATACCATCCTGATAAGAATCCGGATAATAAAGAAGCAGAAGAAAAGTTCAAGGAAATCAACGAAGCTTACAGTGTTTTATCCGATCCTGATAAGAAAAGCAAGTATGACCAGTTCGGCCATGCAGGCGTAGATCCGAATGCGGGATTCGGCGGAGGCGGCTTTGGCGGTTTCGGCGGCTTTGGCGGAGGCGGCTTCGAAGATATTTTCGACATGTTCGGAGGTATGTTCGGAGGCGGCGGCGGACGTCAGAGCAGAAGAAGAAATGGACCGAGAAAGGGTAATGATATCCAGAAGGCCATGACTATCACTTTTGAAGAAGCTGCTTTTGGTGTTAAAAAGGAAATCCAGATCAATAAATATGTGGCCTGCGAAACATGCAGCGGAACAGGTGCAAAACCGGGTACTTCCAAGACAACATGTTCTACATGCGGAGGTACAGGTCAGGTCACAACTGCACAGAGAACTCCATTCGGAACATTCCAGAGTTCTTCTCCATGTCCTGACTGCGGCGGTACAGGGGAAGTCAACGCAAATCCTTGCGAAGACTGCGGCGGTACAGGCAAGATCAGAAAGAATGTCAAGATCGCTGTTGACATTCCTGCTGGTGTAGATAATGATTCTGTAGTTTCTATCAAGGGCCAGGGTGAACCTGGAACTAACGGCGGACCAAACGGGGATTTATATATAGTGATTTCGGTAAAACCACACAAGCTGTTCGAAAGACGCGGCAATGACCTGTGGCTTGAAATTCCGATCACATTTGACCAGGCGGCATTAGGTGACGAACTGACCGTTCCTACACTGGAAGAGAAGGTTGCTTATAAGATGCCGGCAGGAACGCAGCCGGGCACAGTTTTCAGACTGAAAGGCAAAGGCGTTAAATCCGTACGTTCAGGCAGAAAAGGTGACCTTTATGTTACAGTTAATCTGGAAGTACCTACAAACCTGAACAGCAAACAGAAAAAGGCAATCAAGGCGATGGCAGAAGAAGTCGATACTGAATGTTACAACAAGAAGAAAGGCTTCCTGGATTCGCTGAAAGAATTTTTCAGTTAGTTTAATAAAACAAAGAAATACCCCCGCGTTATTGAAAACGCGGGGGTCAATTTATTCCGTAAGTATATATTTTTGGAGAACTCTGATGCTTTGTCGGAGTTTTTTTATTACCGGATCACCGACTGATCTTTATACAGCATTTTTCTGAACTGCAGAGCAAACAGAGTTGAAGTCATCAGCACCGCAAGAATGTCTGCAACAGGTTCTGCTGCAAATACAGCCATATCTTCAGGTTCAAACAATGCCGGCATGATATAGATCAGAGGGATCAGAACAAGGATCTTTCTGAATACAGCCAGGAACAGTGATGATTTAGCGTTACCGAGAGCAACAAATGTCTGCTGGCAGGCAATCTGGATGCCGAAAATCACCATACCTATCATGTATATCCGCAATGCCTTCTGAGCATACAGGCTGAGTGCGGCATTGGATGTAAAAATGTTAGTGAACAGCTGAGGAAAGACTATCGCAGTAAGACTGATAACTGCAGAGTAGGCCAGACATATAGCCAGCAGTATTTCAAATGCTTTTTTTACACGCTCTGTATTGCCTGCGCCATAATTGAAACTCATTATAGGCTGTGCACCCTGTGTGAGTCCCTGTACAGGAAGCAGCGTGAACTGCATTACACTGCTGAGGATCGTCATTGCACCTACAGCTATATCTCCTCCGTATTTGAGCAGAGAAGAGTTGAAGCAGATCGTGATAATACCTTCAGTAGCCTGCATAACAAAAGGAGATAATCCCAGAAGCAGACATGGCAGATATATTTTTTTGTCTATGCGCAGCAGCTCTTTTCTGATGCGCAGCATAGTTTTTTTCCCTGTGAGGAAACGGAGTACCCATAAAGCTGAAATCGCCTGAGAAATGACTGTTGCAACAGCAGCACCTCTGATCCCCATGTTCATAGCAAAAATGAAAACAGGGTCAAGGATCACATTGCATACAGCTCCGATAATGACGCTCATCATGCTGATTTTAGTAAAGCCCTGAGCTGTGATGAATGCATTTAGCCCCAGTGAAATCATTACGAATATTGTACCAAGAGCATATATCCACAGGTAGTTCCACGCATATTCCAGTGTGTTCTCGCTGGCACCGAACAGCATCAGAAGAGGTTTACCTGCAAGCAGCAGTAACAGAGTGGAAGCAAGTCCTATTATAATGAGTCCGGAAGTACAGTTTCCGAGAATTTTTTCTGCTTCACAGCCTTTCCCCTGGCCCATCATAATGGCTGCACGCGGAGCACCTCCTGCAGCTGCGAGGGAAGCCATTGCTGTAACGATCACTATTACGGGGAAGCATACACCGAGCCCGGTGAGGGCGCTTGCTCCGTTTTCAGGTATGTGACCGATATACATACGGTCTACTATGTTATACAGAACATTCACCAGCTGAGCGGTGATAGTAGGCAGAGCCAGTTTAAAAAGCAGAGGCCCGACAGGTGCTGTTCCGAGTTTTATCTGTTGTTCCTTATCCATAAAATCCCCTTTTCTCAAAATATTTACGTTATATACTTTACCACAAATCAGTATATTTGGCTTTAAGTTTTGTAGATTTTAAGGTATAATATATGTTGAATTTTTATGTAATTGAGAGGTTATTATGAATTTAATTAAATTAGACATTTACACAAATGACTTTGGCGCGGAAAAGGTTGCTAATGTGCTGGAAGCGAAGGGAAACACTGCAGCTGAAATCGAAAATGAAACAGCAGAATCCATTCAGGGCAAATACATCATACGTACAAAAAATGATGAAAAAGTAGTAACAGCTTATTATGCTGACAATGAAGAAAACCGTAAAACAGTATCCGAGCTCAAAGTTCTGTACATGATGCTGAAGAGCAAGGAAATGTACGGTGACTTCGGTTGGGATGTTAGCCTGGGCAGACTGTATGCGCATGACTACATCGTTGATGAAACAAACTGGGACGAACTGTAAGGAGATATTCGGATGAAATACTACCAGGTAAAAATATATACAAGCCACGAAGGTATTGAACCGCTGAGTGCAGTACTGCTGGAAAATGGCTTTGACAGCATCGTTGTAGATGATCCTGCTGATGCTTTCGATATTCTGAACAAGAAGGAAGACTATGAATGGGACTACATTGATCCATCTGTATTTGCAAACAAGGACAAAGAGCCTACTATAACCATTTATTTTGAAGACACAAAAATCAGCGCTCTCCATATCAGAGAACTGACAAAGCTCATTGAAATGGTCAAAGGCTGCGTTAAGGGCGGCATGTATGGCCCCGAAGCGGACTTCGGCCGTCTGGAAGTGGAAACGATCATTGTAAATGATGATGACTGGAAGGACAAATGGAAAGAATTTTTCAAACCTTCAAAGATCACAGACACACTGGTTGTTAAACCTACATGGGAAGAATATGAACCTGCTGAAGGTGAGAAAATAATCGAAATCGATCCGGGTATGGCTTTCGGTACAGGAACTCATGAAACAACTACTCTGTGCATGAGACTGCTGGAAAAATACCTGAAAGATGACCAGAGCGTAATGGACGTCGGATGCGGATCCGGAATCCTGGCTATCGCAGCAGCTCTTTTAGGAAGCAAAGATATCCTGGGAGTTGAAATCGACCCTGATGCAGTAAGAACTGCTATCGAAAACGTAGAACTGAACGGCGTTTCCGATGTGGTAGAGGTAAAAGAAGGCGATCTGACAAAAGGCGTCAACAAAGTGGTTGACCTTATAGTTGCAAACCTGATGGCACCACTGGTAATCGAGCTGTCAGGTGCAGCTGCAGATCACCTTGTTGATAAAGGCATCTATATTTCCTCCGGAATCCTCATCGAAAAAAGAGATCAGGTTGCGGAAGCAGTTAAGGCTGCAGGATTCGAAATCGTTGAAATTCTTGAAGAAGGAGAATGGTGCGCGATCGCTGCACAGAAAATGTAATGGCACGATTTTTCGTAGATGCATCGGATGTGCAGGATAAAAGCATTTTCATCCGTTCAAAAGAAGATATAAAACATATTGCCAAAGTCCTCAGACTGAAAGAGGGGGATGTTATCGAGATCTCCGACTCCACAGAATGGGAGTATGAAGCGGAGATCCAGTACATAGACCAGGATGTTGTGGAACTG
>JAGBGL010000129.1 GCA_017936025.1 Bacillota bacterium
ATTCAAACATTCTGTTAAAGATAGAAAAAGGCGATACCTGGTTGTGAAAACCAAGTATCGCCAATTTTTCTTGTCGCACTCCTGTACGGCAGCTACCCTATGTCAGTAATGTTCTCATACTGTCTTATTGGAAACTACCCTCGGGTGGCTTTTTTATTTTGTTTCGCTTGACTCTTGCTTTCCAATTTGATAAGCCAGTTCTGTCATACGCGCAGATAAACTGAGCAAACAAGCTAAATAATCTGAAATAATATTACGAGACTCATTGCTGATAGGAAGTTTCGAAAAGCGTTCTTCTAATTCCATGCTGTCCTTTAAATCCTTCATGTAAATGGGATCATGTAATACCAGAAGGTTCAGTTTTTCAAACAGTATTTGATATTTACAATCCTCTTCTTCATCGTTTAGAAAATCAATGTATTGGATCATTACAGTTCCTCCTTTTATATTAGCTATATAGTAAGTTCCTGCATGTGGAGTTATTTAATTACCAATTATTATATATAATAGATTCATCATTGTAAAGAGGATTTGTTGTATATGGATTATGGTTTTCTGCAATTTAATATTGTACAGATTTTAAAAGAACGAGGCATTTCAAAAAATAAAATCTGTAAAGACTTGGACATTCCTCGTACGAATTTCAATCGTTACTGTCGCAATGACTTTCAGCGTATCGACGCTTATTTAGTTTGCAAACTGTGCGATTATCTTGATATTGGCGTGGGTGATTTGATTTCATATCATAAGCCGCAAAAAGAAGAGGAAATAAAATAGAACAAAGAAAAAGCCACCCATCGGGTGGCTTTTTTTGCTGCATTATTTTTTGAAAAGAGCACAAAGCTTTTCGCAGAGCGCTGTCCAGGAGACAGACTTGACCTGCTGCTGATCAGCCAGTTCATTTTTCTGTACGGCTACAATGGCATCCGCCAAGCGCTGCTCAAAGGCAGGCAGGGATTCCGGCAGAGGCTCATCCTCATTTCGCATCTGCGGAGGAGTCACAAAGACCACACCGCTGCCCGGGATCGCTTTGTTCAGCCACGGCTGGATACCCGGCAGATCCGTGCAAATCACCCGCAAACCACAGGCCATGGCCTCGATAAGCACCAGAGGCAGACCCTCATAGAAGGAAGGAAGAACGAACACATCACTGGCGTTCAGTTCCCGGGCCAACTGCTGATGACTCAGCTTGCCAAGGAAACGGACACTGCAAGGCGCCTTCTGAGCCAAACGGCAGATTTCTGTATATTCAGCGGCATTACCATAGCCGCCGGCCATGACCAGTTCCACTTTCTCCGGCTGTTCCAGATAGCTGAGGGAGCGAACCAAGCTCATAACGCCCTTTTTCTCAGACAGCTTACCGGCGAAAATCAGACGAGTAATATCACTATTTTTTTCAGCCTTGATCTCCTCCTGAATGGAGAAAACATCGCTGTTATAGCCGGTGCCGATGACGGTCACTTTTTCAGCAGGAACAGCGAAGGCATCGCAGATATGCAGCTTCTGCTCCTCGTGGAGGGCAAAGATGCCGTCCAGCTGCTGGATCTGGCTGCGGATAAAGTCCCGCTGCCATGGATTTTTTCGGAACTGACGCAGATCAGAACCGTGGCACTGGCCATAGACAGGAATATCCGGACAGCTCTGACGCAGCAGCGCACAGAGGAAGTACAGATGGTGGCAGAGGATCACATCCGGTTGGAATTCCTCTACTGCCTGCTGGATCTTTTTACGAAAAGCAGCAAAAAGCTGCTGGGTCATTTCTTCGCTCAGATCGCAGTAACGGGTGCTTTCATAGGGCATCTCGTCGGACATACCGCAGACCGGGAAGGGCAGCTCCTCTGTTTTATAGACCACCGGATAGACTGCAACCTGTTCCGGCAGATGGGCCACACTGTCCTCGATACTGATGCCACAGAGGATCGCCTGCTTGTGACCGGCTTTATGGAAGCCCTTGACCAGCTCGGAAAGAAAAACACCGCTGCCGGTGCTGTCTGGTTTTTGGGCACTTACACTTAATATTCTCATGGGGAACCCTCACTCTTTTTGATGTACTCTTTATCATAGCACTTCCAAAATAAGGACGCAAGCAGATTGGAAGAATTTAACTATGAAACTTTCTTATGGATGGTCTTCGACAAATTGCGGCAGGAAAGCTGTGTTAAGATAGAAAGACATAGAAAAAATTTATCAGCTTTTTCAAATTGAGATCGATTTTACTGGTAATATATC
>JAGBGL010000002.1 GCA_017936025.1 Bacillota bacterium
GGGATGTTAGCCATGTTTCCGCCGCCGCCGAATGCAGCTCTTGCACCTTCCAGTGCTTTCTGTGCTTCTTCTTCGCCGTGAACCAGCTTAGTAACTTCGAATGCCAGGATTTCCTTAGCTTTGTTGATTTCCTGACCTTCCAGAGCCGCCAGTCTTCTTACTTCGTCCATTGGCAGGAATGTCAGCATTCTCAGGCACTTTTCAACGTCTGCGTCAGCAACGTTTCTCCAGTACTGGAAGAATTCGTATGGTCAAGTCTTTTCTTTGTCCAGCCACAGAGCACCCTTCTGAGTTTTACCCATCTTCTTACCTTCAGAAGTAGTCAGCAGGGAGAATGTCATACCATATACCTGCTTGTCACATGCTCTTCTTGTCAGGTCGATACCGCCCAGGATATTGGACCACTGGTCGTTACCGCCGAATTCCATTTTGCAGTCCAGGTCTCTTGCCAGTACCATGAAGTCATAAGACTGCATCAGCATGTAGTTGAATTCCAGGAAGGACAGACCTTTTTCCATTCTCTGTTTGAAGCATTCCGCTCTCAGCATGTTGTTTACGGAGAAGTGTACACCTACTTCTCTGATGAATTCAACATAGTTTAACGGTCTCAGCCATTCTGCGTTATTTACTGCGATAGCTTTGCCCGGTTCAGGTTTCTTGTTTTCTTTACCTGGGCTGTAAACGCCGTCGTTTCCTTCGTACTTCCACTCGTGGTCAAAGTCGATGAATTTGTCGAACAGTCTTGCGAACTGGTCGCAGTTGTGCTGAATCGTTTCAACGCTCATCATGGATCGCATGTCGGATCTTCCGGAAGGGTCACCGATCATTGCTGTACCGCCGCCTGTCAGAACAACAGGTGTGTGGCCGTACTTCTGCATGTACATCATGATGATAACCTGCATGAAGTGTCCAACGTGCAGGCAGTCTGCTGTAGGGTCGAATCCGATGTAGAATCTGATCTTTTCTTCGCCCAGCAATTTTCTGATAGCAGCTTCGTCTGTAGTCTGCTCAATAAATCCTCTTTCTTTTAAAACGTCAAATACATTTGTATGTTCACTGACATTATCAGGTATAAAGTTCATAATATCCTCCATTTATTGCTGCGGCCGCCATGCGGCCTGTATATTTGCTGCGGACCATGCCGCGTGATTTTAGTAGTTGTTCAGCAGGTCAACTCTTCTCTGGTGACGTCCGCCTTCGAATTCTGTTTCCAGCCATGCATCAACGATGTCCAGTGCAGTTACAACGCCTGTTGTTCTCGCGCCCATAGCCAGTACGTTGGAGTCGTTGTGCTGTCTAGTCAGTTTTGCCATTGTTACATCTGTGCACAGTGAGCATCTTACGCCTTTGACTTTGTTAGCTGCGATGGAAATGCCGATGCCTGTTCCGCAGATTACGATGCCTTTGTCTGCGTCGCCGTTTGCTACAGCTTCACCGCATTTGAATCCGTATTCAGGATAATCAACAGAGCTTTCAGAGTCTGTTCCCAGATCCAGGACTTCGATTTCTCTGTCCAGTAAATAAGCCTTTACTTCTTCTTTCAGCTGATAGCCGCCGTGGTCACATGCGATTGCAATTTTCATAAGTCCATATCCTCCTGTTAAACTCTTACAATGTTATATCCTGCAGATTTCAGCATGCGGTTCATTACTGCGAAACCAACACCGTCCGTATCGCTGAGTGCCCCTGCTAAAATCAGATCCACACCTTCTCTGTCCAGATCTCTGAGGTTCGCAAAGAAGTCATGTGCTGCTTCGATGAACGCCTGCTCTTCGAACAGGATAACGCCCACTTTGTTGCCCAGCCTTTCGTTGAGAACTTTCAGTCTCTGGATCTCTGCCTGCACTCTGTCGCGGCTGCCTTCGATAATAGTCATATCCGCTTTCGGTGCATAATGCTTGTATTTCATGCCCGGAGATTTCGGTGCAAATTCTTCGTCGCTTTCTTCTGCGGTAGGATCGATATGCAGCGCAGGGTCGATGGCAACTTTTCTTCCGATCGCCGCCTCTATATGCTCTGCTGTGATAACTCCCGGTCTCAGGATCGTCGGAACATCTCCTGTGACATCCAGTACTGTGGATTCGATTCCCACTCTGCAGTCAGGACCTTCCAGGATAGCATCGACTTTACCGTTCAGGTCTTCGATAACGTCCTGAACTCTAGTCGGACTTGGCTTTCCGGAAAGGTTTGCGCTAGGTGCCGCGATAGGACATCCCGCACGGTTGATCAGTTCCAGCGCCAGTTTGCTGTCAGGCATTCTCACGCCGACTGTATCCAGCCCGCCTGTCGTTCTGTCAGGCACGCCGTCTTTTCTCTTAACGACCAGTGTCAGAGGACCCGGCCAGAAATTGTCGATCAGTGCTACGATCGTGGAGCTGAGCATCGGTGTCAGCTGGCCGATGTCACTCGCTCTTGCGATATGAACGATCATCGGATTGTCGCTCGGACGGCCCTTTGCCTCATAGACTTTTGCAACGGCTTCCGCATTCAGCGCATCCGCACCCAGTCCGTATACTGTTTCTGTAGGGAAAGCCACCAGACCGCCGTCAGCGATGATCTTCGCAGCTTCCGCCACCTGATTTTCTTTTAAAATTTTAGTTTCCATATCTGTCTCTCACATAAAAGTTTTTCATTTTTTCTGCCTGGTCGGATGTGATCAGTGCGTCGATGATTTCGTCGCAGTCACCGTCCAGGAAGTAATCCAGCTTGTACAGCGTCAGGTTGATTCTGTGGTCAGATACACGTCCCTGAGGGAAGTTGTATGTTCTGATACGTTCGGATCTGTCTCCGGAACCTACCTGGCTCTTTCTCTGTGCGGAAAGTTCGTCCTGCTGTTCCTGCATCATCATGTCATACAGTCTTGCTTTCAGAACTTTGAACGCTTTTTCCTTATTCTTGATCTGGGATTTTTCATCCTGACAAGTTACAACCAGTCCTGTCGGTTCGTGAGTCAGACGTACAGCAGAGTCAGTTGTGTTTACGCACTGGCCGCCGTTACCGGAAGCTCTGTAAACGTCAACGCGTACATCGTTAGGATTCAGATCTACTTCAACGTCGTCGACTTCAGGCAGTACCGCGATAGTAGCTGCGGAAGTGTGTACACGTCCGGAAGATTCTGTTTCCGGTACACGCTGTACTCTGTGCGCACCGGATTCGTATTTCAGTCTGGAGTAAGCGCCTTTACCTTTGATCAGCATTACAGCTTCTTTTACGCCGCCCAGGCCTGTTTCGGAATACTCGATCATCTCAGTTTTCCAGCCGTGACGTTCTGCGTAACGCATGTACATTCTTAAAAGGTCAGCACCGAACAGAGCAGCTTCATCTCCGCCTGTTCCTGCACGTACTTCCAGGATTACGTTCTTTTCATCGTTAGGGTCTTTAGGCAGAAGCAGCACTTTCAGCTCAGCTTCGAATTCAGGGATCTGGTCTTCCAGTTCACTGATTTCCATCTTAGCCAGTTCTCTCAGTTCTTCATCGCCCATTTCCAACATTTCTTTAGCTTCGGCCATTGCTTCCTTAGCCTTTTTGTATTCTGTGTATTTTTTTACGATAGGCTCCATTTCACCCATCTCTTTCACATGTTTCTGCCATACAGGCTGGTTTCCGATGATTTCAGGGTCGGACACCAGATGTGAAAGTTCTTCGTATTTGTCTACAATAAAATCAAGTTTATCAAACATATTTTTAACTCCTTTGAAGCTTTATTAAACATACTTTTTCAACATAATATTATAGCATCGAAACGGGGATTTTCCAAGGGGTTTTTGGTTTATCTGGTGCAGTTGCAGCCCAGAACTTTTGTATTATCGGATGCTGCCACTTATTGCTTATTTCCGATAATAAATTAACGTAATTCGCAAATAAAAAACCGGCTCCAAACGGAACCGGTGATTGGCGATATTTATAATTAGTCCAGATTGTATTTGTTCTTGAACTTTTCAACACGACCGCCGCGGTTGATGAATTTCTGCTGACCTGTAAAGAATGGGTGGCATTCGGAGCAAACGTAACCGAAACAGCCCTCTTCACAAATCCAGTAATTCCAATATATCCATCTTAATGTAGCACGTCATTTGCTAATGCAGATAGTACGTTATTTTTTTATTATAACATAAAATCAACCTAAAGGCTCGTCATTTGTAAATTTCCGAATATCTTCAAGTTCTTGTTTATACTCAGTCTCAATCAGATCGTTCACAACTCTGACTCTGTCTTTAAACTCCTCATAGGCTTCTAATAACTGTTCCTGACTATAACGATCCCTGTTATCGTTATATCTTGTTAATTTCCGATACACCCATTGAAGAGAGTCCAACTCACTATAAAAATTCATCATTTTTTCGGCGGGTTCTTGTCCGAATACTTCTTGAACACTTTCTAGTCGTTCAAAACAAAATACAAAATCATCTTTTGTAAGTAAATCACCAACTGGAATTGCAGGAGTTTCATTCTCCATTTCTTCATAACTAGAAAACCATGACTGTACAATCTCTATTTTGAATTGAAAAAACCAATAAAGCGCTGTCATTTGCTGTTTCTTCTCTGAACGGATTTTATCCTTATCTTGTTTCCTATAAAATTTCAAGGTTAAAAACACACCACCAAGTGTAATAAATCCACCTATTACACCACCCAAGTAACTGCTCAAAAATCCTACCCACTCTGAATTTCCTATTACAGATTTGTAATTATTTCTGATTACAAGATGTTCCATTAACCAAGGGATTCCCGCAATTAAGAATACAACGAGTAGAAAGACCCCAAACAATTCCAATTTATGTATTTTGCAAAATTCACGCATTCTATAGTACGTTTGCCCAAGCTTCGTATTTTCATTAAACAACATGTCCTACCACCTCTACTTTATTGCCCTTGTTATTCTTTTTTCCCGAATCAACGTACTCTTACTGATACCTGTCATCTTCTCCACTTGCTTATAACTGTTGTTCTCCAACAATGCCATCGCAAGATCCAACTGTTCCTGTGTATACTTCTTTGGTCTGCCCTCTTTAAAACCAGTTTTTGCCTTGGCTATAGCTTTACCACCTTGGGTCCTTTCAATAATCATTGCTCGTTCAAACTCTGCAAATGCCAGCAGATTTGTTACGATCAATCTTCCCATCGGAGTATCTTCAATCAGACCCATGTTCAAAATATGAATCCTTACGCCTTTATCCATCAGCTGATCAATATACTGTAGACCCTCTTTTGTAGTTCTACAGAACCTGTCCAGCTTTGTAACAACGATCAAGTCACCCTCTTCACATCTACTTAACAGATCATTGAATACAGGTCGCTCTTTTGCTCCACTGTAGCTCTCAATAATGATATCAGCATTACTATAACGTTCCTTAATAACCTTTTCCTGTTCTTCTATAGAATTACCATCCAATTGCCCTTTTGTGGACACTCTACAATAGCCATAAACCATATATATACCGCCTTTCGTTTTGACACCAAGTTGTGACACCTTCTTATGCTTGATTTTACTACATCCGAAAATCGGTGTCAAAGCTTAAAAGTTATGACACCGAAATTGAAGAGGACATCCCCGTACTTAAAACCACTACATCGATCTGATCACATTACATCACTAAAAGGTGATTCATTTATAGACTGGCTCACAGCAGTGACGGTTATGGATTTCAAGCCCCGCTTCTTCTGGTTCCGCTCTAGACCAAAGAAGAAGCTATAGGGGGCTTGGAGACATCTAACCGTCCAGCAAGCCACAGGTGAGTGGATTGATGCAACTGCCAGTTCATTTCACCCTTACCGGAGATTTTGTTTTAACTCTATATAATTTACATTTTCTCTGATTCTCTTAAATCAGTAATGATATGCGAAACGCCATTTGACTTATCTTCCAGTTTGAAATCAAGTTTTCTAATAGCTGGTCCCAATGATTTAAAATCGATTTTTATCCCCATGCATTTAACACCATACAGTTCTATTGTTTTACGCAGTTCATCAGCAACCATATCTCTCTGCTTCGTTTTTATAACTGTATTCAACAAATTATTACTTACGAGATACTCCCTAAATTTATCTCTCGCAATTTCCCTGAATTCATCTTGAGAACTGTAGAGTCTTATCTTTGACCACGGGAACCACTCCTGATGCAAAATATCCCATCCTGTTCGACTATACGAAAAACAAGGTACATTGTAATTTTCTATGATATCAATAAATTCCTTGCAATCATGCATCTGCTGCTGATTACCTTTGATCCTGCCCTTGTATAGTCTAAATTTTCCTTCTACATAATCATATCTAACGGATCTATATTTATCGTATACAGACTTCAGCACATAATCCAAGTCAAACGTTTTACCTGTTGATTCGCAATGCGTCCTATAATCCAGCAATGCTTTGTTTAATCCTTCTATTGCATATTTGTTTAACATAACATCTAGCGTAGAGTATGCACTTCCATGCTGCTTCGCGTCCATTATTATCGCCAGATATTTTATCCCCGTTCCTGTTTCAGGATTACCTCTAACTCTTCCGGCAATCTGTTTCAATTCAGCTTTATTATGTGTTTCTGCGAATACAGTTTTAATGTCATCATCCAATATACTGATACCCTCTTTATTCTTTGATGTAGAAAACAGGATCTTAACTTCTCGCGGAATCCTTTCATTAGTTGTTAATTCTTTGTTCATGCTAGTTATCTTGTCGGACAGAATTTCTGAAATTTCACTCGGAAATTTATCAGCAACTTCACCAGCATTGTTGAACGAAAAACCTAGGTCTTCTGCTGGAACTCCTTTCGCTATCAGCTCTTTTGTTATCTTTGCAATTGAATCCCTGTGATTTGCGAAATAAATCATTCTCTGATTATTCTTCCACAAACTATACATTTGATTTACAACTATCATTTGCGGTATCAGATGAACATAATCAGGTTCTAAATGAATGCACTCATTAAAACAATCTAAGTCCGTAACAAATCGCTCCACTTTACCCTTGAACAACCAGTCTATCGGTTTCTGCGTTCCTGACATAACAATCACATCGCATTCAGATTTCTTGTTCACCGCATACCTTATAAACCATTCCGTATAGAACGCATCTGTAAATGTTGCGTCTGTTGCTAATGAATGAGCTTCATCGAGAACAATCAGATCGAACTTTTTCCAAAGATACGTACGTGCATCATCTCGACAAAATCTTTTCTTAAAATACTTTTCAATACCTGCATTTGTACAGACTACCCTAGTCAACGAATCCGCCATTGGAAGTCCCCATACCTCATCATCTATTAACCTATCTAAATCCAAGAATGTTCCTGCATTCATCTTTCTCGCTTGCGCCAACACAGTGTTTTTTCTCGAGGTTATTACCAATATTCTTAATTCAGGATTTGATTTTGCAATCAATCCAATCCAGTAGTTCTTACCCGAACATACACCGGCAGTCAGTCTTATAATTCTCTTGCCCTTTATATCTTTGTGGTAATCATACATGTCATCGACTCGTTTTGTTCCTACTCTAGCCATAAAATACCTCCTTTTAAGATTTAATCTAAAAATAAAAATCGAGACTATCATTATGATAGTCTCGCTCGCACTCATTATAGTTCCATTTGTTTTCGGTGTCAATCGTGCCTGTAAAGCTCTATTTTACGTTTTCCCAGCTTTTCTATTTTATGTTATGAGATGGCATAATCATGTCCATGAAAATCGATTTTAAACTTTAGATGTTAAAGTTTTCTCGCATAAATACGATACAAAAATTGTTTCCACTAACCCCTATTTTCAAAGTTCTATAGTAAACTGAAATTTTTTATAATTTTTTTCATAGAGGGACTCTGATCCTGTACATAAAAAAGAGGAAACCTGATGGTCTCCTCTTCAACAATCTTATCTATCTACATATTTAGCATCTATAGATGGAATTTTCTTTGTCGCCCCCATTACGGTTTCATAGGTATATATTCCATCTGTAACACCATATACTGTTACCCAGTCATCCTCTACAATATCACTATCAGGTGCATAGACCATATACACATTATCATATCCTCCTGAACTGGATATTCTAAAATAGCCTGATCCGCAATCCTGCAGGACCTGTCCGTATATTTTAATATATACATCATAGCTTTCAGATCTTAACTGACTCTTATAATCTCTCGCAACGCATTTTGCTTTATACTGTGCCTCTGACATTGTTGAACATTCAACTGTTAATGTTTGTGTTTTTTCACCAATTTTGATCGCAACAGAACTTGTCTCTCCTGCTTTCAGTGTTACTGGCACATCAATTGTCCAATCCAGTTCCTTTGTACCTACGCCTAATACCGTTTCGAAGGATTCTTCGACTGTAATATCTTCGCAGTCGGAGTCAATAGTAACACCGGCAGCTGTACTTCCTGTATATTCAGCAACTATGCCTTTACTTACACGTGTGTTTTTGTAATTATCAATATCGAAGGATTCCGCCACCATTGAAAGGAATTCATCTTCACCTCTAACGTCACCTTCTACTGCGTATACCGTGATTTCAAACACTGAAGTACCTGCTATCACTTCATCATATGTCCCTGCACATTCAGGCAATATCGATTCCGCCTCATCAGAAACATAGTGTTCATCTACATAAGCTGCATCTCCTGTATCAAGATCATTTTCTCCTGCATACCTAACCTCTGCAACAGCAATTATTACACCGTCATCTCTTTTAACATATCTATCTAAAGTCTCGGATTCATCAGAACGATGTGCCTCCCAAGAAACAGGCATATCATACTCCATACCAATCAATTGATAGTCTTCCATCGATTCCTCTTCTGCTAAATCAGGTGTGGTCATGGATACAATACATCCTAGAGCAAGAAAAGCAACAATTATCGCAGCAATAACAATCGCTGTGATTTTAATGATCTTTTTAACGTTCTTCTTTTTCTTTTCTTTAGGCAAAGACTGTTCAGCCATTTCAGTTGGCTCTGATACAATCTCTTGTGTGGCTTCTTCTGTGTTCTCCTCCGTCTGCTCAATCATTTCCTCTGGTGCATCATTATTCGTTACTTCAATACACTCTTCTACCTTAACATCTTCCATCATAGTTCCGCAATCCTGACAAAAATTACTCTCACCAGTTCTTCCGCATTTAGGACATACTTTCATTTCATGCTCTTCCTTTCATCTTATTCCCCATTTACGGGCAATACTATTCTACACCACTTACGGGTAACATATCAATATCTAAACTGTGAAGAGGTAAGTGGAATGATAATTTATGATCGTCTCTGGAAAACAATGAAAGATAAAAATATAACCCAATATAAGCTAATTCATGATTACAACTTTAGCCGCGGGCAACTTTCACGAATAAAACAGAATCAAAACGTGAATACATTTACCATTAATCGCCTGTGTGACATATTAGATTGTAACATAGAGGATATAATGGAATACCAAAGAGAAAAATAAATCCCTGACTTTGCATTTTTGCTCGTCAAGGATTTTCTTATGTACACAGGACTACTAACTATTTATCTCGATATTTTTCTTCAAAAACCACACGCAAAACATTAACAAACTCCTGCGAGTTTTCGATGTTTTTACTAACGGAACAGATCACACCAGCAATTTCAACACCAGTCCTAAACCCTGCACAGTAATTGTTCTTTTCGTTCAGATAAACAAGTTCAAACAACTTCTCCTCCAATGCATTCGCAGTTCTTACATCCAGCTGATTAAACAGCATTTCGCAGATCGTACCCACCAGTTGTGTATACGGATCAGTTTCATCATATACTCCATTCAGTTCCATGTCCTCCTGCGTCCTGTTGTAAAATATATCTGCCAGCACTTTAATATCTGTGATTTCTTTCATCGTCACTTCCTCCTGATCATTCTCTCATCGCTTTCCAATTATGCATCACTTCACTCTCGCTCATAAATCGCTCCAACGGATTATATTGCTCATAATCTTCTTTTAACTCCTCAAAACCAAAGCTTCTCAAATATTTCTGTGTTGTGTCTAACCTGCTATGACACAGTAACCTCTGAAGTTTCAATATGTCCATCTTATTCTTCATTGCTAGATATGCAAACGTGTGCCTGAAGAGGTGCATCGCTGTTCGGTCTACTCCCCGTCTCAAATTAAACTTTCTAATATTGTTTGATAAACCATCAGGAGTAATCGGTTTGCCCTCCCATGTACAGAACAGATAATCCTCTTTGTCACCTCCCCTGTATGTCAGATACTCTTCAAGGACTGCCACTAACGTCTTCGTTAAGGGAAGTATTGTCTGCTTCTTATTCTTTGTCATTCGAAGGGTTACAAGCTTATTAGGAAGGTCTATATCACCAATTTTCAAATTAATAACTGTGTTCCTCCGTTGTCCTGTCCCAAGAAGATAATTGACTATTACCCAGTTCCTGTATTCTGCAAAACTACACTTCTTTACATCAGGTTTTTTCAGTAATTTCTTCAATTCTTCTTCGGTATACACCTCTTTAACAGGTGTCACCGTTTTCGGGAGAATAATTTCGAAATGACTTATGAACCCTTTATCTGCAAGGTATCTGATTACCGTCTTCATCCCCCGCAGATAACAATGTACCGTTACCGATGAAATGTCTTTCTTCTGAAGAAAGAACGTATACTCTTCCATAGTATCTGCATTGAGTCGTTCTATGGGTTCTTCCAACGAACAGAACAATGAGAAGTTGTGTAGTGACTGTTCGTAAAAGTTCAACGTATCAGGTGCATAGTTGTTTAGTCTACACCACCGCAGGAACTGGTCACCACCGTTCCTGATTGTCATGTTTTGCGTTAACTTCATACTGATTTTTTGCATAATAAAACCACCTTTCTAGCTCGTACGTCTCGTGCAAAACAGCTTTCCCGACTTGCCACCCGAAAGATGGTATATATGGATAAAAAAATAACCACCCCACAGTTATCTGTAAGATGGTTATTGTAATTTTCATCATTGCTTCTCGTTGAAATTTCAACGTCGTAATTAGTCCAGATTGTATTTGTTCTTGAACTTTTCAACACGACCGCCGCGGTTGATGAATTTCTGCTGACCTGTAAAGAATGGGTGGCATTCGGAGCAAACGTCCAGTCTGATTTCTTCAGTCATGGATTTTGTCATGAATGTGTTGCCACATGCACAAGTTACTTTACATTCCTTATAGTCAGGATGGATTCCCTGTTTCATGTCTTTCGTACCTCTTTCTTGCTCAGGTCTTATCAACCTCAGCATATTTGCTGTTTTTACAGCGTTACAATTATATTACATGCAGAAGCAAAAAGCAACGTCTTTTTTTGAAATTCCAACATTTTCAGCGTTTTTGCCTATGATGTGGCAAAGATTTTCGATGACCACATTATCTTGGGTCGGGCATCTCGATTTTATCAAGGATCCCGAGCATTTTGGCCATAGTCACGCCGTAATTCGTGATCGGCACACCTGCTTCCTGTGCTTTTCTGATGCGGGACATCACATGTGCACGGTTGAACATGCAGGCACCGCAGTGGATGATCAGGTCATATCCTGACGGATCTTCCGGGAAGTCGTTGCCTGCAACCATATCTACGGTCAGGCCCGGTCCGACTTTTTTACGGAGTGCTGCCGGTATCTTCACACGGCCGATATCCTCTTCAAGAGGCGCGTGAGTGCAGGCTTCCGCGATAAGAACGCGGGAGCTTTCAGTCAGCGCATCGATTGCTGCTGCACCTTCTGCAAATATATTTATATCCCCTTTATATGCGGCGAACAGAACCGAGAACGAAGTCAGTCTGCTTTCCGCAGGCTTTTCTGCAAAGATCTGCTTGAAGCACTGGGAGTCAGTGATGATCAACTCCGGTGCTTTTGCAAGATATGCAAGTGTATTCGTGAATTTGTCGGCAGTTGTGCAGACCGTCGTACACTTATTGTCGAGAAGTTCTCTTATCGTCTGCACCTGCGGCAGGATCAGCCTGCCCTTCGGCGCCTGGATGTCCTGCGGCATTACCAGCACGACCAGTTCCCCTTCATCCACAAGATCATCGAGGATCCTGCGGCGCTTGTAGTCTTCCGGAACTGCTTCCTCTATAGCCTTGCGGACTGCTTCCAGGCCTACCCCGGATTTTGCGCTGATCAGCAGCGGTTCGACATCAAGCTGCTGCTTCACGAAACCGATCTTTCCCAGTGCGGAACATGCATCGATGTCCGCCTTTCCTACCACCGGGATCACCGGGATCTTCGCTTCTTTCAGCATTTCCAGCCACTGTTCTTCATGGCTGAAGTCATTGCCGTCAAATATCATGATCGCAACGTCTGTCTTGTCTATTACTTCGCGGGTTTTCTGAACGCGAAGCTCACCCAGTTCACCTTCATCATCAAATCCCGCAGTATCAATGAACACAACAGGTCCCACCGGATGCAGCTCCATTGACTTGAACACCGGGTCCGTTGTTGTCCCCGCATGCTCGGAGACAAGCGCTATCTGCTGGCCTGTCAGCGCATTGATGAGGGAGGATTTGCCCGCATTGCGCTTCCCGAATATTGCAATATGTAATCTGTTAGCTCTTGGTGTCTGATTTAAGCTCATAGCACCCTCCTACAGTCTGAAGTCTCTCTTACCTTCATTGATGTCGTTGAGATGCTCTCTAACCAGCTCTCTGACTTTTTCGTTTGGAATCATTTCGAGACGCTCGGCAATGATCGCTTTTCCCTTTTCTTTTGTTTCAGGAGAAGCATAGTCTTCCAGGTACTCATTCAGTGTCAGTAGCGCGTTAGGCTGGCAGATGTTCGCGATCTGGCCTGTTTTTACCAGCTGCATGAATCTGTCTCCCGTACGGCCTTCTCTGTAGCACGCTGTGCAGAATGAAGGAACATGGCCTTCGTCGATCATCCAGTCAACGACCTGTGCCAGAGTTCTGTTATCTTCAACATCGAACTGTGCTGTGTTTTCTTCTTCGGGCTCTTCTTCAGCGTAACCGCCTACGCTTGTACGGCTTCCGCCGGAAATCTGGGAAACGCCCAGGTGCAGAGCTGCTGCACGCATTTCTTTGGATTCTCTTGTAGACATGATGATTCCTGTGTATGGAACTGCGATTCTCAGGATCGCGATGATTCTCTTGAAGATATCATCAGGTACTCCATTATCGAACTCGTCAGGATCGATATCATCAGCAGGACGGATTCTCGGCACGGAGATCGTGTGCGGTCCGCAGCCGAAAGTATCTTCCAGATGCTTCGCGTGCATCAGGATGCCGACGAAGTCGTATTTGTAGTTTTCCAGTCCATACAGAACGCCGCAGCCAACGTCATCGATGCCGGCTTCCATCGCACGGTCCATAGCTTCTGTGTGGTACGCGTAGTCACTCTTTGGTCCTGTCGGATGGAGAGCTTCGTATGATTCTTTGTTGTATGTTTCCTGGAACAGGATATATGTACCGATGCCTGCGTCTTTCAGTTTTTTGTAGTTTTCAACTGTTGTTGCAGCGATGTTTACGTTAACACGGCGGATCGCTCCGTTCTTGTGCTTGATACTGTAAATCGTATTGATACATTCCAGGATGTATTCGATAGGGTTCATCGTTGGGTGCTCGCCTGCTTCCAGTGCCAGACGCTTGTGGCCCATGTCCTGCAGGGCTGTTACTTCCGCAACGATTTCTTCCTGTGTCAGTTTCTTTCTTTTGATGGTTTTGTTCTGTCCGTGATAAGGGCAATAAACGCAGCCATTGACACAGTAGTTGGAAAGATACAGCGGCGCGAACATAACGATACGGTTGCCGTAGAACTTTTCTTTGATTTCATTTGCCAGTGTGAAAATTTCTTCGTGGATCTGCGGATCGTCACATTCCAGCAGAAGCATTGCTTCCTGATATGTCAGGCCTTTGCAGTCTTTTGCTCTCGCCAGCAGGCCGCGGATAGTTTCTAGGTCGTTCTTGTTTTCTTCCGCCCACGCGAGGGTGCGTTTTATTTCGGCGTCATCGATAAATTCTGTTGCGATTCTTGATTTGCTGTTATACATGTCGTTCTTCCTTTCTAGACCGGGATACGCCCCAGGGCCCTTATCTGTTCTTCCAATAATTTTCTGTCTTTCCTTATATCTGTTTTATCCAGCATAGCCGGATAGATCTCATATGCTTCTTTATATTCGTCCGGCGTGACTTTCTTCATCACGACGTTGGCCCCGCAGGCGAATGCGTTTTCTCTGCCGTCCACCAGTCCCAGCGCCGTCGTCACCGGCAGGTTGGCATCCGGTATCAGTATCCTTGCAAGTGCAACTGCCCGTTTCGTCAGTTCCGGGTCACCCTGTTTTTCGTTTGCCAGCGGCGTTTCGGGGTGCGGGATGAACGGTCCTATCCCGGCCATCCTGCAATTCAGTTTTTTTAGCAGAAGCAAGTCTTCCGCGATGGTTTCCAGTGTCTGCCCCGGAAGCCCTATCATAAATCCGCTCCCTGTTTCATAGCCCAGGTCATGTATCGCCATTAGGCTATGAAGCCGTGATTCCAACGTTCCGCAGGGATGAAGCTCTGCGTAGATGTCCGGATCCGCGGTCTCGTGCTTGAGCAGGTAACGGTCTGCGCCCTGCTGCCTGTAGTAGCGGAAGTCTTCATCTGACAGTTCGCCGATGCTGAGAGTCACAGTCGCCCCCATACCGTTTATCTCGCGGACGATGCTTCCCATCCACTCGCGGTCAAGCGACGGATTTTCGCCGGACTGAAGCACGATAGTCCTGTATCCCGCATCGATTGCTTCGCGCGCCGTCGCCAGGATCTCCTCACGGGTCATCTGATAGTATTTTATGTTGGGATTGGTGCAGTTGATGCCGCAGTATCTGCACTGTCTTGCGCAGATATTGGAAAACTCGATTATCGCCCTTATATGCACTTCGTCTCCGACCGTCTCCCTCCGGATCCGGTCAGCCTCTTCATATACAGGCGTAAAGTCTTCCAGTGCAAGCAGCCGGACCAGCTCTTGTTTGGTCATTTTGTTTCTCCTTTTGTTGGATGCACCGGCGGCAATAGGATGGTGCCGGTTACCAGATCATCATTTTTGTGGGCTTGATTACCAAAACCGGTAACCATATCCCGAGATTTTTTGTTTGTTTACCGCTTCACATGCCACCTCATAAAAGCAGACAGTTAAATCAAAAAATCTCTGCCAGGCGATGCCGGACAGAGATAGGTATACCAAAATCACACGGACATGCAGAGCTGTCGCCCAGCCCGAAGGCCGCCGGCGGCAAAACGCCGTGTTTATCTCATATATGCACCGCCTTACCGGTCAGAATTTCTTTCCGGATCAGATCGATTATGTTGTCTTATGCCTTCGGGATCGGGCTGTTTTCCTTTCCTTCAGGTATATAAATTTTACCACATATTGCCGTAAATGAAACTGTTTTTTCTCTGAGTTTAGTAAAGTGTTTCCGCATATACCACTCTGTCGTGGCCCGGCAGATCCTTCACTACGTGAACTTTTGTGAATGCACCGGTCGCCTGGATCAGTTCTGTCACCTCTTCTGCCTGGTCGTGGCCGATCTCGAAAATCAGCACGCCGTTTTTGCGGAGATGGTTTTTCGCTTCTTCTATGATGCGGCGGTAGAACACCAGCCCGTCCTCTCCTCCATCCAGCGCCATCATAGGCTCGTGGACTTTCACTTCGTCCTGCAGTATGGGTATCATCTGAGTTCTTATGTACGGCGGATTTGAAACGATCATGTCATATTTGCGTCTTCCTACCGCACCGAACAGGTCACCCTGTCTGAATCTGATTTTCACTCTGTTTTTCTCAGCATTACGCTGCGCAGTGTCCAGCGCAGGCTGGCTGTAATCTGCACAGGTGATTTTCACGTTATCACATATACGTGCCAGAGAAACGCCTATCGCGCCGCTTCCGCAGCACAGGTCGAGCACCTTCCAGCTTGCACGGCTCCGTACCCTCGGATTGCTTCCGTGGATGATTTTAGCCGCCTCTTCGACCAGAATCTCAGTGTCCTGGCGCGGGATCAGCACATCCGGATTCACCTCAAACTCCAGCCCCATGAATTCCTGAGTTCCGGTGATATGCTGCAGCGGTATACGCTGCTCACGGCGTCTGATCAGTTCAAAATATTTTTCCTGAGTTTCTTCATCGGCTTCCTGATTAGCACGCAGGAACAGACCGACACGGTCAGTACCCGTCATATGGTAATACAGCTGCTCCGCATCGATCTTTGCATCCATGCAGTGCGCCCTCATCAGACGGATCTCGCCTTCTTTTATCATTTCTTTTACAAGCATTTCAGTCTTCTTTCTGTTCTTCACATGTCTGCTGTATATCGCAGGCAGTTTCGCTGCCCGCCGCCGCACCGGATGCTTTCATATCCAGCAGTCTGCCATCTTTGTCGCACAGGCCCTCATAACATGGCTCTTCAGGACCGACCATTACAGCCTTCATAGCTGCGATCGCAACTTCCAGCTGTTCAGTCCCCGGCTCTGCCGTAGTCAGTTTCTGCAGATACAGGCCCGGCATGCTGAGGATTTTTACTAGCAGGTTGTCACTGCGTCCCGCCCATCTGAGCAGTTCGTAAGACAGCCCCGCAATAACAGGCACCAGCAACAGTCTGGAAGCAATTCTCCAGAACAGATTCGGCCATCCCAGCAAAGAGAACAGGATCAGGCTGATCACCATTACGAACATCAGAAAGCTTGTCCCGCATCTTGGATGCAGAGTGTAGAAACTCTGGCAGTTTTCGGGCGTCAGTTCCAGTCCGTTTTCAAAACAGTGGATACACTTGTGCTCTGCGCCATGGTAGCGGAAAACATTCTTTATCTCTTCCATGCGCGATATTGCCGCCACGTAAATTACAAACAGAACGATTCGCAGGATACCTTCGGCCAGATTAAGTACGACCTCACTCTCAGTGAAATGTCCCAGCCAGTTGACCGCTGCGGTCGGCAGGATAATAAATATGCCGACTGTCAGCAGCAGTGCCAGTACAACGGAAGCATACAACATGATGCTCCACGTCTTTTCACTGCCGAATTTATTTTCCATCCACTGCGTCAGTTTGTCTTCTTCGTATTCAACCGCATCAGGGCCCTCATAGCTTTCCAGCACGTCTGCTGAATACATCAGCGTTTTCGTTCCCGTCACAAGAGAGCCTACGAATACGAGTACGCCTCGTAAGATCGGAACCTTCAGCCATTTTGAAGGTTTTTTCAGTTTTTCGGTTTTTATATGAATGTCCCCGTTCGGAAAGCGGACCGCAACGGCAGTGCGGTCTGCGCCTTTCATCATGATTCCGTCAAGAACTGCCTGCCCTCCGATTTTGGTTGGACACGCATCTTTTATAAATATCTTTTTAAGATCCATTTTACCCCTCAAGTTTTATTCTTTTAATGATTTTAAGAAAGTCTTTGTTTGTCTTTGTGTGTGCCAGGTTGTCGATGATTGTTTCTGTAACATCCTGGACGTCTCCGCCGCCAAGCGCACGGCGCATGCTCCATACTCCTTCAATTTCATCCTGCGTCATCAGCATATCTTCTTTTCTTGTACCTGACTTGTTGAGATTGATAGCCGGGAAGATACGTTTTTCAGACAGCTTGCGGTCAAGGTGCAGTTCCATATTGCCCGTTCCCTTGAACTCTTCAAAAATAACATCGTCCATACGGCTTCCGGTTTCTACAAGAGCAGTGGCAAGTATAGTTATGCTTCCGCCTTCTTCGATGTTACGCGCCGCGCCGAAGAATTTCTTCGGTTTATGGAGCGCCCCCGGATCCAGACCTCCTGACAGTGTCCTGCCTGAATTTGGAACTACCAGATTGTAAGCTCTCGCCAGTCTTGTGATGCTGTCCAGCAGGATAACGACGTCTTTTCCATGCTCCGCCAGACGCTGTGCTCTTGCCAGTACCATTTCAGCAACCTTCACGTGGTGCTCAGGAAGCTCGTCAAATGTGGAATAGATCACTTCGCCGCCTTTGAGTGAACGTTTCATGTCGGTTACCTCTTCAGGGCGTTCATCTATCAGAAGCACTATCATTTCAACTTCCGGATATTTTGCTTCGATGCTGTTTGCGATGTTTTTCAGGAGCACTGTTTTGCCGGCTTTAGGCGGTGCAACTATGAGGCCTCGCTGACCTTTTCCGATAGGTGCGATCAGGTCGATCAGACGCATGGACAGATCTCTCGGGTTGTCTTCCAGCGTCAGTCTTTCATCCGGGAATACCGGCGTCAGATCTTCGAAGCTCTTTCTTCTGATCGCTGCGCCCGGTTCATCGCCGTTTACATCTACAACATAAAGCAGTGCACCGAATCTTTCGCCTTCTTTCGGTTTTCTTGTAATGGCCCTGATTTTATCGCCTGTCTTCAGATTGAATCTGCGGATCTGCGTCGGAGATACATAGATGTCTTTCTCGCTGGTTTCAAAATTATCAAATCTCAGGAAGCCAAAGTTATCTTCAACAACTTCCAGGATACCGGAAACCTCCGGACGGTCGTCTTTGTGCGGCTTTACATCGCGGCCGTTCCGGCTGCTGCGGCCGGAGGACTGTTCTTCATCCTCCACCGGTCTGTCTCCTGTCTGCGGCTCAAACTGTTCTGCAGCCTCTTCCCGCTCCTCCGTTTCCACCGGTGCTTCTGCAGAACCCTCTGCAATTTCTGCACCTTCGTTTTCTGTATTCATCAGAGCTTCGATTAGCTCTGCTTTTTTCATGTGATCATACTCTTCGATCCCAAATGTGCGGGCGATTTCTCTCAGTTCCGCAACCTTTTTCCCTTTTAATACTTTTTCATTCATATTTTTCCCCCTGGCGCCACCGGCGACGCCGCTTTATTAAGACAAGAAATAGTTAGATATAATATTATATCATAAAACCGCCTTCAAATACTATTTGCTTTTTCAGTTAACGGACACGCTGCAAACAAAAGCGGTGTGCCTTGGCACACCGCTATTATTACATTAAACCTTTGATCCCAAAGTAAGCAATTACGATTGCACCCAGTATGATACGGTACCATCCGAATACTTTGAAATCGTTTTTCTTGATGTATGCCATCAGGAACTTGATAGCTATGATGGAAACAACAAATGCCACCACCAGACCAACTGCCATCAGGACTGCTTCTTCCATAGTGAATACCAGTCCGAATTTGGCGATCTTTAAAAGGCTCGCCCCGAACATTACGGGGATAGCCAGGAAAAACGTGAATTCCGCAGCCACAGTTCTGGAAACTCCGATCATCAGACCCCCAAGGATAGTCGCACCGGATCTAGAAGTTCCCGGGAACACCGCCGCTATTACCTGGAACAGGCCGATTATAAGTGCCTGTTTGAATGTCAGGTCATCAAGATGTGTGACTTTCGGTTCCACATTTTTATGCTTGTTTTCAATTACAATGAATGCGATACCAAAAACGATCAGTGCGATCGCCACTGTATACCAGTTAAAGAACAGTGCTGTAAACAAGTCATCCAGCAGCAGGCCTATTACAGCAGCCGGTATGCAGGACACTATGATCTTAGCCCACATGATCCACGTTTTCTTGTCTGTCGGAATCAGCGTCTTCCAGTATATAACAACTACTGCCAGGATAGCCCCCAGCTGTATAACCACCAGAAACATCTCCATAAACGCTGCAGAAACATCCATCTTTATGAATTCATCTACCAGAATCATGTGGCCGGTACTACTGATTGGAAGCCACTCAGTTATCCCTTCAACGATCCCAAGTATTATCGCCTTTAAAATTTCAACAAAGTCCATTATCTCTTCTCCTTACATTTAAAATGCAGCACCAGGGCTGCATTTTTCTCGACTTTACTTACCACCCATTGTATCACGAAAGAAATAATTTGTCATAAAAACTTTGTTACAAATTTCTTAATTTACAAAGCAGCTATTGTGAATCCCTGTCCGTTTCCACCTTGATATCCATTATTATAACTTTTTCTGTCATCACCTCGGCAAAGTTTATTTCGCCAGCAAAGGCCCAAGTCGTTGGCATCACTATACATAAATGCAGAAAGTCAACATTGCACCTGTATGCAAAAGCCGAAAAGCAGGCACTTATAAGTAGCTATTGTTAACACTCTTAATTTTACGCCTGTGTGTTTGCAAACAAAAGTTTCAGATACGTCATCTGTTTACACGAGCAGCTTCTAAAACTGTTAACAAAATAATATTTTCTACATAATGTTAACAAATTTCATCATGATAAAGCAGGTAATTCCTTTTTTCGCACTCAAATGTCAACATTTTTGCTAACACAGTCTGTCTTATACAGGAACGTTTGCAAACACGCTTTAAAAAACAGGCTTTGTTTACAAAGGACTCCTGATAACAACAATTTATATCCTGCCACCTGAACGGAAAGCATCTCGCATTTACTGATAGCGTACAGCAAATCTTACAACATTAAAAAAGGGCGGTCAAATGACCGCCCGCAGACTGTAGACAAAGGCCCAGGCCTCTTACGAGGCCATGGGCTTTTTCTGCGTCTAAAATCATTGAAATTCCAACGTTTACGGGTATTTTGTGGTATAATATTAGTATCATAGACGA
>JAGBGL010000130.1 GCA_017936025.1 Bacillota bacterium
AGCATTACACAGAAAAGGCGATAAAGACAACACAGGAAAAAACGGCGGCGGACCGTGTCTTTGCTATCATGATGGATGTAAATACGGGAGACATCCTGGCTATTGCACAGACGCCGGAGTTCGATCCTAACAATGCAAAAGTGCCTCTGGATGAAGATGCAAGGAAGGCAGTCGAAGCAATGTCTGATAGTGAAAAGATGGCATACTGGAATTCAATGTGGAGAAATGCGCTCATATGTGACGTGTATGAACCGGGATCTACATTCAAGCTGCTGACGACTGCGATGTCAATAGAAGAAGGTAAAACAGATATATCTGAAACCTTTACATGTACAGGAAGTACGAATGTTTCCGGTACTATTCTGAAATGCTGGAGATCACAGAATCCGCATGGAACGCAGACACTGGAACAGGCCGTAGGTAACTCCTGCAACCCTGTATTTATTGAACTGGCACACCGGATGGGGATCGATAGATTTTACGATTACCTTGAGACTTTCGGGGTCACAGAAAAAACAGGGATCGATTTTCCGGGCGAAGGCAGCTCCATTCTCCAGAACGAAGCTACAGCCGGCCCGGTAGGACTGGCCACAATGGGTTATGGTCAGGGGGTGGCGGTAACTCCTATCCAGCTGATAACTGCGATATCTTCTCTGGGTAACGAAGGCAAACTGATGCAGCCAAGACTGGTCAAGGCACTCGTGGATGAGAAGGGCGAAGTAGTAAAAGAATTTGATACAAAAGTTGTACGTCAGACAGTTTCGAAAAGTACCGCAGAGGAAATGTGCGGAATTATGGAATACGTTGTAGCTGAAGGCGGTGCGGGCACAGCAAAGGTAGATGGCTACAGAGTCGGCGGAAAGACAGGAACAGCTAACAAAGCTAAAGACGGCGGATACAGTAACGAAACTTACTCATCTTTCATAGGAATGGCACCTATGGATGACCCGCAGATCGCACTGCTTGTTATCGTTGATAACCCTAAGGGTGTAAAATACGGAAGTACAACTGCAGCACCGGGAGCAAAGCTGATCCTGCAGGATACGCTGAGATACCTGGATCTGCAGCCTCAGTATACTAAAGAAGAGCAGGCGGCTCTCAATGAAAATCAGGTAACGGTTCCGGACCTGAGAGGCGAGAGACTGGAAGAAGCGACAGGTATTCTGGGAGGGATGTCTCTGGAATACAAGGCTTCCGGCGGAACACAGGATGAGGACTTCATCGTTCAGGACCAGTATCCTAAAGCCGGAACAAAAATCAAAAAAGGCGGAACAGTATATCTGTATAGGAAGTGATGTGACAGTTGATCAGGGTTTTCGGAATAACGGGAACCAATGGTAAAACTACAGCAGCATGTATGCTGCGGAATATACTGGAGCAGAAAGGTCCCTGCGGTTTAGTGGGGACCATAGAATATATAATAAAAGATAAGACTTACATCCCTGAAAACACCACTCCGGGAGAAAAGCGCCTCAGGCAGCTTTTTTCTGAAATGGATAAAGAAGGTGTAACAGACTGTGTCATGGAAGTTTCATCGCATGGTCTGGATCAGAACAGAGTCGGAAAGGTTGTTTTCAGCGGAGTAGGATTCACCAATCTCAGTCATGATCATCTTGATTACCATAAGGACATGGAGAGCTACTATCAGACTAAGAAAAAACTGTTTCGGGATGACAGTATCAGCAGATGTGTGACTGTGGATGACAGTTATGGAAGCAGACTGTACCGCGAGCTCAAAGCTGAAGGAACAGGCACCGGTCTGAAGTCATGTTCTATAAAAATGCAGGATGCGGATTTTTATGGTAAAATAATCAGTAGTAATATAGACGGATCTGTGATGGATCTGTATGAAGGCGGTGTGTATATATGCCGTCTTAAAGTGAATATGCCCGGACTGCATTTTGCATCGGATGCATTGCTTGCGGCATCTATGGCGAGACAGTCAGGAGCTTCCGCAGAAGATATTGCGAAAGGAATCGGCACACTCTTAACTGTAAAGGGCAGAATGGAAATGACCGGCATGCAGGATGATACACTTGGCATTGTTGACTATGCCCATACACCTGATGGTCTTGAACGGCTTTTGGAGACGGTTTCGGGAATCTGCAGAGGAAAGCTGTTTTGCGTATTCGGGTGCGGAGGCTTCCGTGATCATGAAAAACGCAGGGAGATGGGTGAGATTGCAGGCAGATACAGTGATTACTGCATAATAACAAATGATAATCCCAGAGGCGAACCGCCTGAAAACATTGCTCAGGCTATAGAAGAGGGACTGCATCCGACAGGATGCGGTTATACGATAATACTGGACCGGGCGCAGGCGATAAAGCGTGCGGTTTCTCTTGCAGATAAATGGGATATAATAGTAGTGGCAGGAAAAGGGCACGAGGTTTGCCAGATATCGGGCGGGCGTGCGGTGCCTTTTGATGATAAAAAAGTTTTGAAAGAATTTCTGGAGAAAAAGTATGAAAGAACTTACAATGAGACAGATCGGATCAGCGACATGCGGCCGTGTGATTTCAGGGAATGACAGTGAGACGGTTAAAAAAATCTGCACGGATTCAAGGAAATCGGAACCGGGCGACCTGTTTTTCGCGCTGATCGGTGAAAACCATGATGCACATAAATATCTTGAACAGGTAGCACAGGCAGGATGCAGATGTGCTGTGATTTCAGATGAAGCTGCCTGCCCTGAAGGGATGACTGCGGTTCTCGTAGATGATACTACAAAGGCACTGCAGGATCTGGCAGCGTGGTATCTTGAAGAACTGGATATCAGAAAAATCGCGGTTACAGGAAGCACAGGCAAGACTTCCACTAGAGACCTGACATGGTATGTATGCAGCGAAAAATATAAGGCGCAGAAAAATGTAGGCAATCTCAACAACCATCTGGGCGTGCCGCTCACTATTCTTTCTTTTGATGAAGATACAGAGGTCGGCATACTTGAAATGGGTATGGATAAGTTCGGTGAAATAGAA
>JAGBGL010000131.1 GCA_017936025.1 Bacillota bacterium
ATTTTGTTGAAGAAGCTTAATACAGAGGCATCGGCAAATCTGCCGGTGCCTTTTTAAGAGGTATGCTATGAAAATAGTGATCGCAATAGATTCTTTCAAAGGAAGCATGACTTCTATGGAAGCAGGAGCTGCCGTGCGCGATGCAGTTATGAATATCTGCAATGGTGTGCAGGCTGTTCTGAAACCCGTAGCAGATGGCGGCGAGGGCATGACGGAAGCTCTTACTTACGGCCTTGGCGGAAGTTTTGTATATACGGATGTTACAGGCCCGCTGGGAGATCCGGTCAGAGCAAGATACGGAATACTTCCTGATAAAGCAACAGCAGTCATGGAAATGGCAGAGGCTGCAGGAATTATGCTTGTAAAAGAAAAAGATCCGTGGAATGCTTCCACATACGGCGTCGGTGAAATGATCATCGATGCAGTGAGCCGCGGGATACGTACTTTTATTATGGGTATAGGAGGAAGCGCAACTACTGACGGCGGAACAGGAATGCTGAAAGCGCTGGGAATAAAGTTCCTGGATGAGACAGGAAATGAAATATCTGAAGGCGCCGGTGATCTTGATAGAATCGCAGAAATAGATACAGAAGGGATGCTTTCCGAACTGGCAGAATGCGAGTTCAGAGTCGCGTGTGACGTGAAAAATCCGCTTTATGGCGAGAATGGTGCAGTATATGTATTTGGCCCTCAGAAAGGTGTAAAAGAAAGTGAGAAGGCCATTCTGGATGCTAAAATGCAGCATTATGCGAGTATGACGGAGAAGGCGACAGGAGCGGATCACAGCTGTGATGAAGGTGCCGGCGCTGCAGGAGGACTGGGATTTGCCTTCAGCAGTTTTTTCCCGAATGCGAAGCTGCAGTCCGGTATAAAGATTGCACTGCAGGCCATTGAGCTGGAAGCGGAGATGACAGATGCAGATCTGGTGATCACAGGCGAAGGCAGACTGGATGGACAGACGGCTATGGGGAAAGTACCTGTAGGAATCGCAAAGCTTGCTAAGAAATATGATGTGCCGGTTATTGCTTTTGCAGGATGTATCGGAGATGGAGCGGAACTCTGCAGGGAAGAGGGAATCGATGACTTCTTTGCGATCACTCCTGAAGGTATGGAACTGGAAACTGCCATGAAAAAGGATGTGGCAGAAAATAATATGAAAAAAACTGTAGAGCGGGAGCTTCTACTGTTTATGGACAAGAAAGGAATGAAATTATGAATCAGGGTTTAACAGGACGCGAATATCTGATTACAGATATGAATGAAATTACAAGAATCTTAGAAAATACAAAGATAGTACATATCGGGATGGTCGATGAAGAAGGCCCATATGTAGTTCCTATGAATTACGGATATGCATTTGAGGATGACCAGCTTGTATTATATGTACACGGGTCTTTAAAAGGACGTAAAATCGATGCGATGAGAAATAATCCTGATGTTTTCGTTGAAATCAGCTGTGATGTACAGCAGTTTGAAGGAAAGATGGCATGCCAGTACGGCACGTCATATTATTGTATCATGGGCAAAGGTAAAGCGGAGATCCTGGATGATGTGGAAGATAAAAAAGCAGGGTTATCCCTCTTTATGAAATCTCATACAGGAAAAGACTTTGAATTCAATGATAAAATGGTCAGCATGGTAAGTGTAATCAGAATTGTAATTCCGGAATATACGGCAAAG
>JAGBGL010000132.1 GCA_017936025.1 Bacillota bacterium
GTTGCTGCAGGTGCTTCTTCAGCAGCAGTGTCTGCAGTGCCGCAGAGTTCTTCTGCCAGCGCCGTGAGCTGAGCGATATTTTCATCATTCATTGCAGATTTGATAGAAACATCATTTGATGCCAGAGTAAGGTCTTTTGATTTTTCCAGCATCTTCTTCATGATGCGGTTTGCCTGAGGTGCCCAGGAGCCGTTTTCAATGAAGCCGACCATTCTGTTCTGGAAGTTTCTTTCTGTCAGGTGGTCGATGAAAGATCTCATGAACGGGAATATATCGCCGTTATATGTAGTAGTTGCCAGAACCAGCTTGCCGTAACGGAAAGCATCTTCAACAGCTTCCGCCCAGTCGCAGCGTGCCAGGTCATTCACAACGACTTTCTGTCCTTTTGCTTCCAGCATTTCAGCCAGTTTTTCAACGGCCTTTTTAGTGTTGCCGTAGATGGAAGTGTATGCGATCATGATACCGTCTTCTTCTACTGAATAGGAGGACCATGTATTGTACAGATCCAGGTAGTATCCCAGGTTTTCTTTCAGAACAGGACCGTGCAGAGGACAGATGATTTCGATGTCAAGGCCTGCAGCTTTTTTCAGCAGGGCCTGTACCTGTGCACCGTATTTTCCTACGATACCGATATAGTAACGGCGTGCTTCGCATGCCCAGTCTTCTTCCACGTCCAGTGCTCCGAATTTTCCGAAGCCGTCAGCAGAGAAGAGGATCTTGTCGCAGCTGTCGTAAGTCACCATTACTTCAGGCCAGTGGACCATAGGTGCTGCAACAAAGTTCAGTGTGTGTTTTCCTAATTCCAGTGCATCGCCTTCTTTGATCACCAGCTTGCGGTCAGCGTAGTCTTTTCCGAAGAACTGGGAGATCATAGTGAAAGCCCTGCTGCTCGCAGCTATGACTGTTTCAGGATATTTATCCATGAAAGCATCGATGCTTGCGGAGTGGTCAGGTTCCATGTGCTGTACGATCAGGTAGTCAGGAGTGCGCCCTTCCAGAGCTGCTTCCAGGTTTGCCAGCCATTCGTCTGTGAAATGGATGTCTACTGTATCGAAAACTGCAATTTTTTCGTCCATGATTAAATATGAATTATAAGACATACCGTTTTCGACAACGTACTGGCCTTCGAATAAGTCTATATTATGGTCATTAACACCTATGTATTTAACGTCGTTAGTAATATACATTTAAAATGTCCTCCTTAGATTTTAAATTAATTTCCGTACAAAACAAATTATATCCGAAATAAGCGAAGATGTTAAGAGTGAAATTATAACTAAATTTTGACTGTGAAAAGAAAACGCGGTATACTGTTATACATATAAACGAAAGGAGTAATTGAAATGATTACAACAAGACGCTTCGAAGCGGAAATTTCCGTTGATAAATATTTTGAAAACTATGTAGATGTTGAAGGGATCGCAGAAAAGTGCGAGGCATGTGATAAACATGCACAGTACTGGTGCTGTGCTCCATTTGATTTTGATGTTGCGGATTTCTGGAACAAATACAATGACCTGTTTCTGCTGGCAATGAGAATAAAGCCTGATCCGAAATACAGAGGAAAGAAGTTTGAAGGTGAAGAGCTGGAAGCTATCCTGACAGAGACACTGAACAAAGGCAAGGAACTGCTGGCCGGTGAACTGTATGTATGGGAAAAGAAAATGAACGGTGTTGCACTTTCTGCCGGCGCATGCACTCGCTGCACAGACGGATGCACACGTCCGGATGGACAGCCTTGCAGATATGCTGATGAAATGCGTTATAATCTGGAGTCGCTGGGGGCAGATGTTAATAAGACAATTACAGATGTGTTCGGTCTTCAGCCTCTGTGGGTAGAAGACGGAGTTATTCCTGAATATTTTATTCTGGTGAGTGGACTGCTGTATAATCCGAAAGAAGATTAATAAGAGCTGAAACAAAAGAACATGGTCCGCGCCATGTTCTTTTTTGATAGTAATGTAATTAAATTAGTGAATCAACAGATGGAGGTGGACTTTATGGTTACATTGAAAAAAGAATTTGTGCTGCTGCCTGACGGCTCCAGCATGCCGCGCCTGGGACAGGGAACATGGCATATGGGTGAAGATGACCAGCAGCTGGAAAGAGAAGTCAGAGGATTGAGACATGGTGTTTCACTGGGCCTCAATATGATAGACACTGCTGAGATGTATGCGGACGGCAAAACAGAAAATGTTGTGGGCAACGCGATCCGCGGGCTGGACCGCAGGGATTTATATCTGGTAAGTAAAGTGTATCCATGGAATGCTAACAGACATCAGATGTACAGCAGCCTTGAATGCACGCTGAAGAGAATGGAAACGGACTGCCTGGATATGTACCTGCTCCACTGGCGTGAAGAAGATACGGATCTGGCAGAAGCTGTTTACTGCCTAGAAGATTTGAAAGCCAAAGGCAAAATCAAACGCTGGGGCGTTTCCAATTTCGATGTTGAAGATATGGAAGATCTATGGGCTGTTCCTGACGGAAAGAACTGTCAGGTCAATCAGGTGATGTATAACCTCGGGGCGAGGGGCATTGAATATGATCTTTTCCAGTGGCAGCGTGAAAAGAAAGTACCGTTTATGGCATACTGCCTGTGGGACAGGCAGGGGCGCTGGTCACAGAAGAAGGCGTTTCAAAGGCGATGCTGATGAATGATCAGAACGTACTGGAAGTAGCAAGACGCCATAATGCGTCTGTGGTTCAGGTTCTGCTTGCATGGGTGCTGAGACAGCCGGATATGATCGCGATACCAAAAGCTGTAGGTATCGACCATATTGAAGAAAACGTGGCGGCAAGCCATCTGATCCTTACTGAAGAGGATCTGGCGCTGCTGGATGCATCTTTCCCTGCGCCTGTATCTAAAGTTGTAATGGAAACCAGGTAAAATGACCCTAAAGTGTCATTGAAATAATATGCACTGAAGGCGTATAGTTAAGTTGCAATACTTATTAGACTGAGAAAGGATGGCGTACATTATGCAAAGAAAAAGCGCAAAACTTCTGGCGGTAGTTCTGGTGCTGACACTTGTACTCGGCACACTGGCAGGCTGCGGAAGCAAAAAGGAAAAATCTGTCTATGTGGACATGGTGACATCATATCAGGATGCTGTGGATATGGAATGGGCTTATGACGTTACATATAAACTGGCATATGACGAGGAGCTGGGCGGATGCCACGGATTCAGAACGGCAGGCAGTGATTATGAACACAAAGCTGCTGATTACCTTGCAGATCTGATGAAAGAAATCGGACTGGAGGACGTTGAAAAAGTCGGCGTTGATGTTGATAAATGGCAGTTTGACGATGCTTCTCTGACAATTAAAGGAACTGACATAAACTTCGTTCCTGCTTCCTACGCACAGAACGGAACTGATGCTGACGGCATCACAGCAGAAATCGTGAACGCGGGAACAGGACTGGCTGAAGATTATGAAGGTCTGAACGTTGAAGGCAAGATCGTCCTGGTTGGTGTAGACCAGTATGATACATGGATCGATACATATATCCATGAAGCATACCTGCAGGGCGCAGCTGCACTGGTTACTTATGATATCGGCGGATATGCACAGGCTTCTGATGACATCCGCAACATGCAGGACGTATGTACAAATGACTATCTGCCTACAGTTTCTATTTCTGCAAACGAAGGAAAACAGATAAAGAAAGCTATAAAAGCAGGAAACAATCAGTGCACACTGAAAGTTGACAACGTTGTAACACCGGGCGAAGGAACTTCCTATAACGTAGTAGGAAAGATCAAAGGCAAATCCTCTGAACAGCAGATCCTGGTTACAGCGCACTACGATAAATATTTCTACGGTTTCCAGGATGACTGCGTAGCTATCGCGAATGTGCTGGCTATCGGAAAAGCAATGAAGGATTCCGGATATGTACCTGAAAACGATATCGTATTCGTTTGCCACGGTGCAGAAGAATGGGGTGCTTCCGGAACATGCTACGACTATACAACAGGTGCGTGGGAAATGATCAACACTGCACATCCTGAATGGGCAGGCAAGACTCTGGCAATGTTCAACTTCGAACTGTCAGGCTTCCATCCTGGATATGATGAAATGACAATTGCGACTGTCCCTGAATTCGGCGCGATCGTAAGTGATTATGCTAACAATGAACTGTCCGATCTGGCAGATACAGGAGCATATGACGGAGTCAGCGGGGAATACGAAGCTGTCGGCACAATGGAAGACGGCGTGTCCTACAGATTTGCAGGTGTTCCTTACTTCCTGAACGGCGGCGGTATCAGTGATGAGTTCACAGCACAGAAATATCATACAGAAGCCGATGATGAAACAACATATGATGAAACTGTACTGCAGCAGAACATCAATGTTTACGGCGGAATGATCATCGAAATGGACCAGAACCCTGCACTTGAAATCGACCTGACTGCAATGGCTTCCTGGCTGGAAGAATCCTATGACGAAGACTGGGCTGCCAAGGCAGGCGCAGATACTGATTCTTTCATGGCAGAACTGGAAAGCTTCAAAGCAACTGCTCAGGAAATGTACGATGAAGCAGTAAGAATCAATACCGAATATGAAGCTGCATTTACAGAAGGTGATGAAGATGCCATGGCGAAACTCAGAACAGAAGGTACAGCTCTGAATGCAGTATCTCTGGAAGCGTTTGGAATCGCACAGAAGGAATTCCTGGCAATGGCTTCTTCTGAAGAAATCCTGACAAGACATGAAGGTGCTGTCCAGACTCTGGATCTGCTGCAGGGAATCATCGATGCAGCAAACGAAGGCACTATCTGGGCTGAGGATGAAGAATCCGGCGCAGGAGACATGGCATGGCAGCTGAACGGAATGGTTGAATACGGTTACTTCATTTTCACACCTGAAGGTGTAAGAATGACAGAAGCAAACTACTTTGATGACGGCGTTTACTGGGGAACTGACAAAACTATCCCATTCGTAGACACTGCAGAAGGAACACTTGCTCTGGTATACGATGAAGATACTGAAGCTGCGATCCCTGTTTTCCAGAGAGAACTGGATGAATTCCTGCCAAATCTGAACGGATATATCGATAGAGAAATCGAAGGCATGAAGCAGATCAATGCTCTCTGGACAAAATAAAATCATATAAAAAAATCAAAGGAGGGCCTGATGCCCTCCTTTTTCTTAGGCCAAAAACTCTTCCGATTATTGTGTTATTGCGGAAAATATCTTACACTTAAAGCAGGGAGGGATATGATCATGAAGAAACTTTATATAGATATATTTGAAAATGAAAAAGGCGTAAAAGCTTTCTTCTCCACAAAACACGGTGCCTCAAACGGAAGTCCGTATTACAATGCTGAAACGTTGAGCAGTCTGGGACTAATGGACCTGCAGCCGGTGCAGCCGAATCAGGTGCACGAGGCAAAAATCGGCATTGTCGGTAAGGAAAAATGCGGCATAATAGATGAGGCCGGTAAAGAAATAATGTCATGGGGCCGCATGGAGGAAAGTCCTGTAATTGAATCATGGATCCAGGGCGGCGTGGCAGGACCGGGAAATGAAGAGGCAGGGAATGAGTCTGCAATAAGATTTCCGCGTACTGACGGTGCGATAACAGATCAGCCGGGAGTCCTGCTTACTACAGTACATGCGGACTGCCTTCCGGTATGGTTTTATGACGAAGAACATCATGCCATAGGTCTGGTGCATGCAGGCTGGAGAGGCACGCTGGCGGGGATAGCGCCGAAGGCTGTACGCCTCATGAATGAGACATATGGAAGCAATCCGGCAAAAATGAAGGCTTATATCGGGCCGGGGATCAGTCAGTGTTGCTTCGAAACAGGACCGGAAGTACTCGAAGCTTTCCGCAGCGAATGGGATTTTGCAGATGAATATTCTGAAACGGCAGAAGAGCATGCGGCAAAAGGAAGGCCGGCAAACGAAGGTAAATGCTATATAGATATCAAGGGCATCAATGTCCGTGAACTGCTGCAGGCGGGGCTTCTGCCTGAAAACATAGAAGTAAGCACCCACTGCACATGCTGTGAGCCGGGAACCTTTGCTTCCTACAGACGCGAAGGCGGGACTTATATGCGGATGGGTGCAGGAATATGTCTGCTTTGATCTGCAGCTTAAGAAATTCGTAAGAAACAGACCGGCATTTTGTAATAATTGCCAGATATATTTGAAGTGTACACAGGAAAGGAGCCGGCATGAATATTTTAGTATGTGATGACGACCGCGAAATCGTAAATGCAGTTGAGATATATTTGAATAATGAAGGGTACACTGTATTCAAGGCTTATGATGGACTGGAAGCTCTTGATGTGGTTGAAAAGGAAGATCTGCAGCTGATCCTCATGGACGTTATGATGCCAAAACTGGATGGCCTGCGGACTATTATGAGGATACGCGAGGAGAAAAACATTCCTATTATCATATTATCGGCCAAGTCCGAGGACTACGACAAAATCACGGGCCTTAATGTCGGTGCGGACGACTATATCACAAAGCCGTTTAACCCGCTGGAACTGGTTGCACGTGTCAAATCGCAGCTGAGACGATACATGAACCTGGGCAGCATGGAAAAGAAGACCGGTGTATTCAAAACAGGCGGACTGATCGTCGATGATGAACAGAAATCCGTAGAAGTTGACGGGAAAGCGATTTCTCTCACCCCTATTGAATACGGGATATTAAAGCTGCTGACGGAGCATGCCGGCCGTGTGTTTTCCATGGAGCAGATATATGAAAGTGTATGGAACGAACCTGCTTACAATCCGGAAAATACAGTAGCTGTACATGTGAGAAGAATAAGAGAAAAAATCGAAATCAACCCGAAAAATCCGAAGTACTTAAAGGTGGTGTGGGGAGTTGGCTATAAGATCGAGAAAATTTAAAAAGTTTTTGTACATAGTGATGTTCCTCATCTGTATGCTCAGTTTTCTGTCAGCAATCGTTGCGCTGGTGGGAGCATCCACGCTGAACTCCATTTCTAATTACATGGACCCGTACTTTCTGACCAGTCATGGCTACGGATCGTTTGAAGAGTTTCTCCGGGATTCAAAGCTGCATCTGGCAATGGATCCGGCCAGTGTAGAGCATCAGCTGGAATTATGGACAGTTGCCGGTATAGGTGCTGCGGTTCTGGCGTTGATGAGTCTGATCTATCTGGTAGCGGCAGTCGGAGACAGAGATTCTACAGGGAAGATATATATATCAAGATTTGATAAAGTGCCCGGTGAGATCCAGCTGGCTGCGATATCCGCGATTTTCTTCGGAGGCGGAGGACTTTTTCTTGTATTTGTTGAAGATGTTGTGGCTTCTATATACGGATACGGATATCTGAAAACAGGCTTCGAAATGACATTAAGTGTTGCGGCAACAGTTGCAATAGGATTCAGTGCTGCAGCACTGGGACTTGCGCTGATACTTTCAAATGCAAAAAAAGTGAAGGCCAATCACTGGCTGGACAATACTATTGTAGGCTGGCTGTTCAATAAGCTCTACAGAGAAGTAGGCAAAGGCGGAAGCCTGATGAAGAAAGTTGTATTTACGGCGATAATCATATGTGTGATGTCTGCTACTGTTTATCTGGCACCTGTTGCCCTGGTGCTGATACTGGTATTCGTGCCTAAGCTGGTGCATCAGTATGAGGCGATAAAGACCGGAGTACAGGCTGTAAATGACGGCGATCTGGAGTATAAGATACCGCCGCAGGGAGACGGCGAATTCGGGCAGCTGGCCGAAGGCATCAACGAAATGACTGGCGCAATAAACCTTGCAGCGCAGAATGAGATGAGAACGCAGAGGATGAAGACGGATCTGATTTCTAATGTTTCTCATGATCTGAAAACGCCGCTGACATCTATCGTAAATTATGTGGATCTTTTGAAGCAGGAAAACCTCACGCCGCAGCAGAGAAAATCTTATCTGGATATTTTGAGCCAGAAAACAGAGAGGCTGTGTCAGCTGACAGAGGATCTGTTTGAAGCTGCAAAGGCTTCAAGCGGAGCGATGCCTGTGGAAATGACTTCTCTGGATTTTGTATCGCTGCTCAATCAGAGCCTGGGCGAAATGAACGAGCGTGTTGAACGTTCGGGACTTGACTTTGTGATAAATTATCCTGAAGATAAATTCTTTGTCTATGCAGACGGCAGACTTCTGTGGAGAGTAATTTCCAACCTGCTCAGCAATGTATTGAAATATTCACAGGATAATACGAGAGTATATATAGATTTTTACAGAAACGGCAGCATGGTAACTATGGAAATGAAAAACATTTCCAGACAGTCTCTGAATGTCGATCCTGAAACTTTGATGGAGCGGTTTAAAAGAGGAGATGAATCCAGAACCATTGAAGGAAGCGGTCTGGGGCTTACTATTGCTAAAGATCTCATGAAACTTATGGATGGCCGCATTGAGCTTGCCATTGACGGTGATCTGTTCAAGGCGATGGTGAGTCTTGAGGAGGCAGAAGCACCCGAAGATCTGCTGCTGGGATTTTCTGAAGAAGATAACAGAAATGAAGATAAAATAGATGAATAAGACCTGTTGACACAGGTCTTTTTTAATGTTACTTTTGGAGAAGATACGAATATACATCTAATGTATAAAATATAAAGGAGGTAGCGGCGTGCGCTCATTAAAAATTGCATTCACAGAATCTGTGAAAGATTTATTTTCTACAACAAGACCTATGATAGATGCATCAGTGACAGACTATACCGATATAGCGGCAGCTGTTGTATCTGACACAGATATGGATATTATCAGAGCTATCGATGAGACAAAATTCGGCGTACCGATTTTTGTGTTTTCGGAGACCTGTGAAGAACCTTGTGATGAACTTAATGAAATAGTTTACCGCTGGGTATATGTTAAAGACCTGAACAGAAGCATCGTTGATAATGAAATCGAGGCGGCTGCGGAACAGTACGAATGGCGAGTGCTTCCTCCGTTCTTCGAAACTCTCAGCAACTACATGGAACTGAAAAACCAGCAGTTCAACTGTCCGGGACATCAGGGCGGCCAGTATTTCAGAAAGCATCCTGCAGGCAGATACCTGTATGATTTCTACGGAGAAATGATATTCCGTTCCGACATCTGTAATGCTGACGTTGCGCTGGGCGATCTGCTGATCCATGAAGGGCCGGCTGAAGAGGCACTGAAAAATGCAGCAAAAGTATTCCATTCTGATAATACATTCTTTGTAATGAATGGTACTTCCACTTCCAATATCATTGTAGGGACAGCACTGGTTGCACCGGGAGATCTGGTTCTCTTCGACAGAAATAATCACAAATCCATTTATGATGCAACAATGATACAGGCGGGAGGAACACCTATTTATCTGGAAACTTCCAGAAATCCGTTCGGTTTCATCGGAGGAATAGATGATCACTGCTTTGATGAAGCATATCTGAGAGAAAGAATCGCGAAAGTCGATCCCGAAAAAGCAAAGGCAGAAAGACCTTTCCGTCTTGCCGTGATCCAGCTGGGAACTTATGATGGAACGATCTATAATGCGCGTCAGGTGGTCGACCGTATCGGACATCTGTGCGACTACATTCTGTTCGACTCCGCATGGGTAGGTTATGAACAGTTTATTCCTATGATGAAGAACTGCTCACCGCTGCTTCTGGAACTGGGACCTGATGATCCGGGTATCTTCGTTACTCAGTCCGTACACAAACAGCAGGCGGGATTCTCCCAGTCCTCCTATATACATAAAAAGGACTCCCACATCAAAGGCCAGAAGAGATATCTGGACTACAAGAGATTTAACAACTCTTACAGAGCTCATTCCAGCACATCCCCGTTCTATCCTATTTTCGCGGCACTGGATGTAAATGCGAGAATGCAGGACAGAGCGGCAGGACGTAAAATGTGGGCCGATTGTGTGAAGATGGGTATCGAAACAAGAAAAGCTATATTCCGTAACTGCAGTCTGCTGAGACCTTTTGTCCCTCCTACAGTGAACGGAAAACCATGGCAGGAGCATGACACAGAAGAAATCGCACAGAACATCGACTTTTTCAAATTTATTCCGGGAGAAAAGTGGCATTCTTTCGAAGGCTACGGCGAAGAACAGTACTTCGTTGATCCTAACAAGCTGATGCTGACAACACCGGGTATCGATGTAGAAACAGGAGAATACGAAGATTTCGGTATCCCTGCGACAATTCTGGCAAACTATCTGAGAGATAACCGCATCATCCCTGAAAAGAATGACTTCAACTCCATCCTGTTCCTGATGACACCGGCAGAAACTAAACCTAAACTGGATTCACTGGTTGCCCAGCTCAAGAGATTCGAAAAGCTGGTTGCAGAGAATGCTTCTGTCAGCCGTGTTATCCCGTATCTGTACGGCGCTAATCAGGACCGTTACAGAGGTGTAGGCATCCGTGATCTGTGTCAGGAAATGCACGACTTCTACAAAGAAAGAAACGCTAAAGAATATCAGCGCAGACTTTTCAGAGAGGCAACTCTTCCGGAAGTAGCACTGTCTCCATATGAAGCAGGCAAAGAGTTGATCAGAAATCACGCAAAACTGGTTCCTCTGGATCAGCTGGAAGGCGAAGTTGCACTGGAAGGTGCACTGCCTTATCCGCCAGGTATTTTCTGCGTAGCACCCGGCGAACGCTGGAGTAAAGATGCAGTCGAATACTTCAAGATCCTTGAAGAAGGTATCAACAGATTCCCTGGATTCGCACCTGAGATCCACGGTGTATATCTGGAAAAAGAAAACGGAAAAACTAAGACATATGCATATGTCTGGGATCCTGA
>JAGBGL010000133.1 GCA_017936025.1 Bacillota bacterium
CACCGTGTTCAATAATATGTTTTAAAAGACTTATCAGTATTCCCTTTATCTGGTTCAAATATTCACCTGAAAAATCTGCTGTTGCATCTTTACATCCTTCACATATAAACAGCACATCATTTATATACGGATATTTATCCTCATACCTGCTTAAGTCAAAATTAAACGAAACACAAATGTTATCCTTTCCATCATACAGATAATAAGCATCTTTATCTACGGATATAAACTCTCCTGCATGCAATGTAAATTCTTCATATACATATGAGAATTTCACACTCCCTTTCAGACAGAATATAATTTCAAGGACACCTCTGTCATGAATCGTTGTCGGCATCTGTTCTACTGAATATACACTGATTCTGAGTGGTGTATCTCCTATCTGTTTTATCTGTTTCATGTCATTGTCCTTTCAAGTATTTATTGATGTTATTATATCCTCGCAGCACTTTTTTGACAATAAAAAGACTGCCCCGGCAGATAACACAGGGCAGTCCACGGACTATATAAAAATGAATATGCCTCTTCCGATAATTTATTATCGGAAGCAGCTCCGCGGGCATTTTCTCCGATAATCGCCACAATCCCCGGCCCCTGGCGGATCCCGGCGGGAGCCGTGGCCCGCCTATGACCCCAGCACTTCCTTCAGCCATGATTTCACCTGGATCTGATCCTGTGAATCGATCCCCATCTCAGCCAGTTCTTCCTCATCTTCAGTGATCAGACACAGCGGAGGAAACAGCACGCACCACCAGTTCTGTCCTGCACCTTCGCCAAGAGTAATAGTCAGTGCCTCATAATTACCCGCCGGAAAATACATATCTCCGTACGTTTTCTCGGGGATCCAGCGGACTCCTAGCTCGGCTTTAGCCCTGTAATTGCAGCCGTTCTCGGCAATCACAGCATTTGCTGCGGCTTCCAGATCGTCTAAATGCGATGCGAGCCATTCGCGCGATTCATCGATATCTTTTTTGGCTTCCAGCTTGCCTACTTCTTCGATCACTGCATCGCGCACTTTCAGTTTCAGGTTCTGATCATCCACGCTGTCGCTGTTTGCAATAACATGCAGCCTGATGATTCCCTCATATTCATTTACAGCAGCCTGCTCAGTTCCTTCGTATGTAGCAGCAAGGACAAAACCCATCACTACCACGAGCGCAAGAGTCACAAGGCACTGCTGTATCAGCATCCTATCTCTCATAAAAAACCCTCCTCGTATTTTCATTCTTAACACGGGAAGGCTGTTTTATACAATTTTTTCAAAAACTCCGGCTCCGGCTTCTGCAACTATATGATCTACCTGGCAACAATGATTTTCATTCCCGGCATCAATTCGTCCACGCCGTTTATTCCGCGCACATGCTCCGCCGGCACCCGGTATCTCTTCGCGATATCCCACACTGATTCGCCGTCCTTCACCGTACATACCGTCAGCGGATACTTTGTCTGCCGTTCGCCCCGGACAATACACGGATTAGAAATAATATCAATGTAACTGTACCTGCACAGTTCGGCAGAAGCCTGCAGCTGCACTGTAATGTTCACGTAGCTTCCCGCCAGATCAGCAGTGATTTCCCGGGCAACAACTCCGCAGCATTCAAACTTCCCGCCATCTGCGGAATTCAAAGGCATCACAAACTCACAGATTTTCCTCGCAGTCACTGCCCGGCCTTCATCGCCCAGCACAAGAGCTTCCATCTGCATCCTGCCGCAAATCTCTGCCCTGCTCTCACGCATCTCTATATCATATTCCATTATACGTGCATCCGTGTATACTATTTTACCGGTATCCCAATGTTCATCGCGCAGATCCACCGTATCTTTTACCGTATGCTGCACAGTCACTGTCTCCAACCCGCAGCACACCTGCTCCTTCTTCCGGTCACACATCATTTCATCTGTCATATCATAAAAATCCATAACGGCTTCGTGCTGCAGAATTTCGAAAATATCTGCTTCGGTCTTCAAAAATCCCTTAATGCGGAAGCCATCCGCTGTATCGCTTATTACCGCTGTAAGTCCTGCCGCGTCATAATTTATCCTGCAGCCATCAGCTTCTCTGCCCCCAACCGTCGGAATAAACTGCGTACTGTCGATCTTGCCGGTGAAATACATCGGATAATTAGCTACGTTGCCCTGGGATGCCAGTTCCGCCATATAAACGATCCGGACCCAGACGGTTGTGTTCACTACCAGCTTATCGGATGTCAGCTGCCTGTGATTTTCGCACACACTAAAACAGCTTTTTATAATCTTTACCGGCTTGATCTTCTCATTATTTATCTTCAGTTCCTCATCGATTTCATTTTCCTTTGATACCGCACCTGCCAGACTCAGCATCCCTGTTTTCTCTTTCCGCAGTTCCAGTTCACGGCCCCTGATTCCTTCAAAAAACTGTCTTTCTTTCACTGCCGCCTCTCTCACATCGGCTTCGATCCAGACTCTTACTCTGTATTTTCGCTCGTTGATAATATGGCAGTCAGCCGCGCGGGCTTCGCACTTTATTCTGATTTCAGTGCCGCCGCTGAGCTTTTCCGTCCATTCTTTCTCAAACGGAAGCCTGTTTTCCAGCAGCAGCAGCTTGCCGTCAGTACTTCGATAAAGGACCTGGACTTTCAGTTCGCCATTTACAGTTCCTCCCGCCTTCTCATGCCGTAGGCTGCTGTCTGTGACTTCTGCTGAAATATTGAAAATCTGCTCCATATCCGGTTCTGTATCCGGCACCAGCAGGTCCTCTTCTATAATCATTTCCATCCTGCATGATTCGCTGTATTCTTTCGTGACCACACTTGTAAACTCCGCTTTATCTGCTACCGGCTCCAGCTCCACTTCCTTCACCTTTCCCATATCACTCATGCCCTTCCCCTCCTGTTCTCATACAGTTTTGATCAGTTGATTATATTCACAGTAACAGGCAGTTATGACTGAATAAAAAAACAGGCCGTAAGATATGTGATATGTACCCAGTTTCCTGGACACATTGAAATTTAACTTAAGCACACATGGATGCTTCTCGGTATTTCACCGGAGGCATCCATTTTGTTTTCGCCTGAATACGCTCGTTGTTGTAATATGCAATATATTCTTCAACTG
>JAGBGL010000134.1 GCA_017936025.1 Bacillota bacterium
CCAACAATATGTTAGTCCTGTTTGTACTGGGAGACAATATGGAACGGGCACTGGGAAGTGTCAGGTATCTGATTTTCTATTTGCTGTGCGGTGTCGGAGCCAATGTGGTTTCTATGCTGGTGGAATTGAATGATCCGGTTCCGCCGGTTGGCGCAGGGGCGTCCGGAGCTATTTTCGGAGTGATTGGAGGACTTCTGTATGCAGTGATGGCAAATCGCGGAAGACTGGAAGATCTGAGCACCAGACAATTGGTGGTTATGATCCTGTTTTCCCTGTATTTTGGATTTACCAGCACGGGCGTAGATAATGTGGCACATGTTGCAGGAATGATCATCGGTTTCGTACTTGCAATGATCATGTATCGCAAGCCAAAGGCCAGAAGAATACCTGTACAGGAGCTCTGGAATCAATATTACGAAAGATGAGGTGTCTGCTTTATGAAAGATTGTAATTGTATTTTCTGTAAAATTGCGAATGGAGAAATTCCTTCTGCTACCGTATATGAGGATGATGAATTTCGTGCGATCCTGGATCTGGGTCCGGCTTCCAAAGGCCATGCTCTGATCTTGCCAAAGAACCATTTTAAAGATATTTGTGAAGCTGATGATGCAACTGCAGGAAAACTTTTCCCGCTGGCAGCAAAAATCGGTGCAGCGATGAAAAAGGGACTTGGCGCGGACGGATTTAACGTTGTTCAGAACAACGGAAGCAGCGCAGGGCAGACCGTATTTCACCTGCATGTACATGTGATTCCGCGTTATGAGGGAGGTCCGACCATTGTATCCTGGGATCCAGGAAAAGCAGAATCAGATGAACTTACAAAGACCGCTGACCTGATTAAAGCAGCATTCTAATCGGTCAGTTTCAGGAGGAAAGATGAATTCGGATAACGAACAATTGTCTTGCTCCATATATTTACGCTATGTATCGGCTTTACAAGTGATGGCAGGCAGTATGAGGGTGCCGGTGGATGATCGGGAAGATCTGATACAGGAGACATTCGCCAAATATTTTGCCAGCTATTCTAAGAAATCACCGGATTGGTCTGAGGTTCAGATCAGAAGTGCATTGATCACAATTTTCAAAAATTGTTATGTGGACTATGTGAGAAAACTCAGCAGCCGTCCGGTTACTTATGTAGATCCGGTACAAATTGAAAGCGGAGAAGTTTCTGCCAGCCATCTGGTGGGAAATGATCCACAAAATATGATTCTGGAAGAACAGGAGCATCAGGATGTAATGGATGCACTGGATAAGATGAAGCCTGAATGGTCAGAAATCATAAAGAAACTCGTAATAGAAGATCGTCCGGTTGAGGAAGTCAGTGAAGAACTGGGAATTTCGAAAGAAGCCTGCCGGACAAGACTTTGCAGAGCCAGGGACAAACTTCGGAAAATGGTAAACCGAGGGGCCCCTGAGAAAACGTCCGATCCGAAGAAACCGAAACGGAAAAAATCGGAGCGGAAGGCTGCAAAATGCGAGGATAATACAATTGCCAGGGCCCCCGATTCATCGGGAATCCCTGGCAGCATATAGGAACAAATAAATGATTTAGCCTTCGGCATAAGAAACAATCAGATCGGTAATTGTACCGACTGCGTCAGATAAAGTGCTCTGATTCATCGCATCGATGAACTGCTGACGGTTATCATAGGTATTCTGAATTGCCTGATACAATGATTCATCCGTCACAGCTTCCTCTTCCAGAACCGTAGAGAAGCCCTGTTTCTCAAAAGAACGTGCATTTAAGATCTGGTCACCGCGGCTTGCAGCAGCGGAGAGAGGAATCAGAATGTGCGGCTTGCGCAGAGCCAGGATCTCACAAATGGAATTGGCGCCTGCGCGTGATACGATCATATCCGCAGCAGCGAACAGATGGCGTAATGGAGCATCTACATATTCATATTGAACATATCCTTCCCGGCCGATCAGGCTTTCATCCAGATTGCCCTTGCCACAGATATGTATCACCTGATACGTCTCTAACAGCTTTGGCAGGATGGAACGGACAGCCTTGTTGACAGCGACAGAACCAAGACTTCCGCCGATGACCAGAATGACTGGCTTGTTGGCAGAAAGACCGGCGTACTGCAGACCGGTGAGGCGATCGCCTTCCAGCAGTTCCTTACGAATCGGGGAACCGGAAAGCACAGCCTTATCCTTTGGCAGATACTGGAGCGTCTCCGGGAAATTACAACAGATCTTAGCCGCAGACGGGATGCAGATCTTGTTAGCCAGACCAGGAGTCATATCGGACTCATGAATGATGGTCGGAATCTTAAACAGCTTTGCAGCCAGTACCACCGGTACGCTGACGAAGCCGCCTTTGGAAAAGACCACGTCCGGGCGATATTTTCTCATCAGGCTGACAGCTTCCGCATAGCCCTTGATGACGCGAAACGGATCTGTGAAATTCTTCAGATCAAAATACCTGCGTAATTTACCAGATGAAATGCCATCATAAGGAATACCGGCATTCTCGATTAATTTACGTTCAATACCATTATAAGAACCAATATAACGAATCTCATATCCCCGTGCCTGAAGACCAGGGAGGAGAGCCAGATTAGGAGTAACATGCCCGGCAGTACCACCGCCGGTCAGGATGATTTTCTTCATATAAAATGCCTCCGAAATATTTATCTCTAGTATTATAGTAACCGTAACCCGAAAAAAGTCAACCCCGAATCGTGCAAGATCCCGAGGGAAATCCGGGAATCGAGGGAAAGCAGAGGAATATCAGTGGAACCAGGAAAGAAACAAGATTTTGATGAAAAACTGAATATTTTAGGTCCTGAAATTGGTCAGAACCCGGATGCTTTCGACGATGATGCATGGATGGAACTCTTTGAAGCCAGCATGCTTGCGGCTGAGCAGCAGCAGGAGTCTATGTCAGAAGAAGAGTTAGAAGTGTTTACTGCGAAGAACCTTGCAGGGTTTGAGAAGGCGATGGAACGGGCTGCAGTTGTGGCAGATGCAGAGATGA
>JAGBGL010000135.1 GCA_017936025.1 Bacillota bacterium
AATAGAGGGATTTGTTGTAAATTTACAATAAATCTCTTTTCTTTCCCATCAAGTTATGATAAACTAACTTGATGGGAGGGTTAGTTTTGACTAATGAGTGAATATAAAAAACTGGAACATACATTTGATCCTATATATGATAAAAATTCTAAAATACTGATCCTGGGCAGTTTCCCGTCGGTGAAATCGAGAGAAAACAACTTCTATTACGGACATCCGCAGAACAGGTACTGGAAAGTGCTCGCGAATGTTCTGGGGGTAGATGTGCCGCAGACACCTGAGGAAAAGACTGCTATGCTGCTCGAACATAACATTGCAATATGGGATGTTATTCATAGCTGCAGTATCATCGGATCCAGTGACACTTCCATAAAAGATGTCGTTGTGAACGATTTTTCGGAGATACTTGATAATTCCGGAGTAAAAGCTATATATGTAAACGGCGGAAAAGCATATGAACTTTATCATAAATATGCTGAAAAGAACACAGGAATCAAAGCTGTAAAGCTTCCATCCACAAGCCCTGCGAATGCGGCATGGAAACTGGACAGATTATGTGAAGCCTGGAGCCGTATCAAAGAGAATCTTTAAGGAGAAAGAATGAATTTAAAAGAACTTGAAATCGGCAGATTTGCCGTAATAGATAAAGTTGGAGGAGAAGGCGCACTGCGACAGCACTTTCTTGATATGGGGATCATTCCCGGAGCAGAAGTAACGGCTGTAAAACTGGCTCCTATGGGAGATCCGCTGGAAATCACTGTCCACGGATACTCTCTGACGATAAGAATTGATGATGCTGAAAAAATACGTGTGACTCCTGTTGAAAAAACAGATGAGAAGCCTGCAGAGCATAATCCTCTGAAAGCAGTGGAACATCCGGGACTCGGAGAGGAAGGCAGATTCCATAATAATAAAGAGGAAGATCCGCTTCCACAGGGAACTAAACTGACTTTTGCACTGGTAGGTAATCAGAACTGCGGTAAGACAACTCTGTTCAACCAGCTGACAGGCGCCAACCAGCATGTCGGAAACTTCCCGGGAGTTACGGTAGATAGAAAAGACGGTGTGATCAAAGGATATCCAAATACGGTAGTTACCGATCTGCCGGGAATTTATTCCATGTCACCGTATACGAGTGAAGAAATCGTGTCCCGTAATTTCGTGCTGCACGAAAAGCCTGCAGCGATAATCAACATCGTGGATGCCACAAATATTGAAAGAAACCTGTATCTTACTATGCAGCTGCTGGAAATGAATATCCCTATGGTAGTTGCTCTGAACATGATGGATGAAGTGCATGGAAACGGTGGATATATTGATGTCAATGCGATGGAAGGCCTGCTGGGGGTCCCTGTAGTTCCGATCTCTGCAGCGAAAAATCAGGGTATAGAAGAACTCGTAAAACATGCGGTGCATGTTGCGTATTACCGAGAAAAACCTATGAGACAGGACTTCTGCGATGAAAACGATCATAACGGTGCGGTCCACAGATGCCTGCATGCGATCACACATCTGATCGAAGACCATGCTGAAAATGCAGACATTCCTGTGCGTTTTGCGACCAGCAAACTGGTCGAAGATGACGAGCTGGTGCTGAAGGCTCTGGAACTGGATCAGAATGAAATCGAGACTGTAGAACATATCGTGGCACAGATGGAAAAGGAAAGAAATCTGGACAGAAGCGCTTCTATGGCGGATATGCGTTTCAGTTTTATTGAGAGAGTCTGCAGCCAGACCGTAAAAAAACCAAAGGAAAACAAAGAACATATAAGGAGCAGAAAAATCGACAGTCTGCTTACAGGAAAATACACGGCGCTTCCGGCGTTCGTGCTGATCATGGTGGCGGTATTTTATCTGACATTCAATGTGATCGGTGCGATCCTGCAGGGCTGGCTGGAAACAGGAATCACAGCACTGACAGATATTACTGCAGGCGCGCTTGCGGCTGCGGATGTAAATCCTGCGCTGCAGAGTCTTGTTATCGACGGTATATTTGCGGGGGTGGGATCTGTACTCAGCTTCCTGCCGATCATCGTAACACTGTTCTTCTTCCTGTCTATGCTGGAAGACAGTGGATACATAGCCAGAGTTGCATTCGTAATGGATAAGCTGCTCCGTAAAATCGGACTTTCCGGCCGAAGCATCGTACCGATGCTGATCGGTTTCGGATGCACGGTTCCTGCAGTAATGGCAACAAGAACACTTCCTAGTGAACGTGACAGAAGAATGACTATTCTGCTGACGCCATTCATGAGCTGTACTGCAAAACTGCCGATCTACGCGTTCTTTGTAAATGCATTTTTCCCGGGCAAAGGCGGCCTGATCATGTCCGGTCTGTATGTTCTGGGTATCGTAGTGGGTATCCTGGTTGCAATGCTTTATAAAGGAACCCTCTTCAAAGGGGAAGCAGTTCCGTTCGTGATGGAGCTGCCTAACTACCGTATGCCGAGTGCAGGAAACGTAGTGAGACTTTTGTGGGAAAAAGCAAAAGACTTCCTGCAGAGAGCATTTTCTGTAATCCTGATCGCGACAATAGTGATCTGGTTCCTGCAGAGTTTTGATTTCCAGCTGAATATGGTAGAGTCCTCAGAAGACAGTATCCTGGCGGCTGTAGCTGGTGTTCTGGCAGTACTGCTGATACCGATAGGCCTGGGAGACTGGAAAATCTGCACGGCTCTCATCAGTGGATTTATGGCTAAGGAGAGTGTGGTTTCTACCCTGGAGATCCTGTTCAGCGGCGGTGTAGCGGCGGCAATGACATCTGTGGAAGCAGCATCCCTGCTGGTATTCAGTCTGCTGTATACACCATGTATGGCAGCAGTTGCTTCCATAAAAGTTGAACTCGGCGGCAAATGGGCGGCAGGCGTTGTTGTATGGCAGTGTGTCGTGGCATGGGTCGCTTCTCTGATAGTTTATGTTATCGGAACGATTATCATATAAATACATATAAGACTTTTTATATACTGCCGGATCACCCGGCAGTATTTTTTTCGGTAAAATGTCACATTTATGTCATATAAAAATGTTAGCTTTATTTATAATTAGGATAATTATGTAAGAATGGAGACGTGTATATGGTAAATCAAACTAGCTGGGATTTTACACTGGCCAATTATGATGGCGTATGGGCTTTTATGGTTCAGTTAGGCCTTATATTATCATTTCTGATGGTAGGGAATATTCTGAGACGTAAGATTCCTCTTTTCAGAAAATGCCTTATTCCTTCTGCTCTTTTAGGAGGTACGGTATTACTGGTTATTAATATTATATTAAAACAGTTCTTTGATGTTGCTATGGTTGATAACAGGCTGATGCAGGTAGTTACATATCATTGCCTTGCGATCGGTTTTGCGGCGATGTCACTGAAAACAGAAAAGAGTGCACATAAAACAAATAAAACACAGGTACTTGAATTCGGAGCACTGACTGGCGGCGCATATATGCTGCAGGCGTCTGTCGGCCTTATAATTACAATCATTCTGTTTATGATCACACGTTACAGCGAAAATGTGATTTCATATGTATGCGGCATCATTTTACCGCTGGGATTCGGTCAGGGACCTGGAAATGCACTGAGCTGGGATATCAATTTCACAAATACACCTGCAACAATGTTCGCCGGTAACGGCAGCTTCGGTTTATCACTGGCTTCCATCGGATTCTTAGTTGCATCTGTATTCGGTGTCATTTACATCAATGTTCAGAAAAAAAAGGGGAATCTGGATGTACGTACAGGTAAAAGAATTGACGAA
>JAGBGL010000136.1 GCA_017936025.1 Bacillota bacterium
AGTTGAAGAATATATTGCATATTACAACAACGAGCGTATTCAGGCGAAAACAAAATGGATGCCTCCGGTGAAATACCGAGAAGCATCCATGTGTGCTTAAGTTAAATTTCAATGTGTCCAGGAAACTGGGTACATATCACTTTGTCCACGCTGTTTCATTTTACTCTAGAAAAAGCTCAGCTGGTCTGTTTCCGGCAGTCCCGCAAACACCCCATGCTCTCTCAGTTCTTCTATGGCCGTTTTATTGACTTTTGCACGCTCGCGTACTTCATCGACCGTTTCAAACGGACGGATTTTATATTCTTCCGCGATCGATTTTGCTGCAGATTCACCTACACCGGAGACTGCTACGAACGGCAGCTGCACTTTGCCGTCGCGGACGCCGAACTTGGTTCCGTCGGATTCGCCGAGGCGTGCCGGCAGGAATTCATATCCGCGGGCATACATTTCGTATGCCACTTCGTAGACGATCATTTCCACTTCCTCTTTCTTGGAAGCATTGTTGCCCTTGCTGATTATTTCTTCCATTTTTTCCTGGACAGCCAGAGATCCCTGAAGGATAACTTTATCATTGAAATCAGCAACCTTAGTCGTGAAGTAAACTGCATAAAACTCCGCAGGGTGGTATACCTTGAAGTATGCTATACGGTAGGACATCATTACATACGCCACCGCATGTGCTCTCGGGAACATGTACTTGATTTTCTTGCAGGATCCGATGTACCATTCAGGGACATCATTTTCCCGCATCAGTGCTTCCTGTTCCTCCGTGAGACCTTTACCCTTTCTTACCTTTTCCATGATGGTGAAGGCATCTTTATTTGGAAGTCCCTTTAGACGCAGGTAGTTCATGATGTCATCTCGCGTGGAAATCGCATTGTTCATTGTCGCGATTCCGTTTACAATCAGTTCCTGCGCGTTGTTCAGCCATACGTCCGTACCATGGGAGAATCCGGAGATTCGTACCAGGTCAGCGAACTTTTTAGGCTGAGTATCGTCCAGCATTTTTCTTGTGAAAGCCGTACCGAATTCCGGTATTCCGTAGCTTCCGTGAACAAATTTGTAATCCGGGTCCTTGATGTCCAGACCGTCTATTCCGATGAAGATGCTGTTCACCTTTTCATCTTTCAGCGGAACATCTGTAGGTTCGATACCTGTCATATCCTGCAGCTGACGGATCATGGACGGCACATCGTGGCCCAGTATATCAAGTTTCAGAAGGTTCTGGTCGATAGAATGATAATCGAAGTGAGTTGTTATAATATCGGACTCCGTATCGTTGGCCGGGTGCTGCACAGGACAGAACTCATAGATCTCATGTCCGCGCGGAACGATGATGATGCCTCCCGGATGCTGCCCGGAAGTCCTTCTCACGCCTTCACAGCATTCTGCCAAACGGTCGGCTTCGAATTTATTTACCGGAAGCTCACGCTCCTCGAAGTATTTCATTACATATCCGTAAGCAGTCTTGCCCTGGATAGTACCGATGGTTCCCGCCTTGAACACGTTCTCCGCACCGAAGATTTCATCTACGAATTTGTGTGCTACAGGCTGGTATTCACCGGCGAAGTTAAGGTCGATATCAGGCTCTTTATCGGCTTCGAATCCCAGGAACGTTTCGAACGGAATGGAGAAGCCTTCCTGATTATATTTTGTACCGCAGACAGGACAGTTCTTTTCAGGCATGTCCACGCCGCAGTCGTATTCATTCTTATCGCCCCACTCGATATTCTTGCAGTTAGGGCACAGATAATGAGGATCCAGAGGATTTACCTCCGTGATACCGGACATTGTTGCAACGAAAGATGACCCTACAGAACCTCGGGAACCTACCAGGTAGCCGTCGCTTAAGGATTTCTGCACCAGCATTTCCGCCGCCATGTACATCACGGAGTAACCGTTATTGATGATGGAATTCAGTTCCTTATCGAGTCTTGCTCTGATAATTTCAGGAACCGGATCACCATACATATTTACAACTCGTTCCTCACATTTCTGTCTGAGAATCTCGTCAGAATTGTCGATCTTCGGAGGGAACTTGCCCTTCGGAACAGGCATCATCGGCTCGATCAGGTCTGCGATGTAGTTTGTATTTTTAACTACAACTTCATACGCCTTTTCTTCGCCCAGATAAGCAAATTCCTCCAGCATCTCCTCAGTAGTTCTGAAATACAGACCCTTGTCGCCTTCTACATCCTTGAAGCCCTGGCCTGCCATCAGGATACGGCGGTAAAGAGCTTCCTCCTCATCAAAGTAATGAGAGTCGCATGTATCAACTACAGGCTACCCGTAATTCTCACCCAGCGCGCAGATCCTGCGGTTGATGTCCTTTAACTCTTCGACCCCGCTCACCTTGCCGTTCTTGATCATGAACTGGTTGTTGATCAGCGGCTGGATTTCATAGTAGTCATAGTAATTACACAGGAAGTCGATTTCTGCTTCGTCCCTGTTGTTCATAACAGCCTGATACAGCTCGCCGGCTTCACATGCCGAACCGATGATCAGACCGTCTCTGTGTTTATCCAGCACGGTTCTAGGGATCCTCGGTCTCTTATAAAAGTAATCCAGATGGGAATATGAGACCAGCTTGTACAGGTTCTTCAGCCCATCCCTGTTCTGTGCCAGAATTATTATATGATTAGTTCCTTTTTTCTTGTAATCTATCGTTCCGTCTTCTGTAATCAGCCCGCGGTCATCCAGAAGGTACCCTTCCACTCCGTACAGGATCTTGATTTCCTTTCCTGCATGGGAAGCATCCGGGAATGCCTGCACTACACCGTGGTCAGTGATTGCAATGGCCTTGTGGCCCCATTTTTCCGCAGTCTTGACAAGATTCTTAACATCATTCAGGCCATCCATGGCACTCATTTTAGTATGTACATGGAGTTCGACACGCTTTTCAGGAGCATTGTCCATACGCAGCTCTTTATCCATCTTCTCGATGCTCTTTGCCTTAACTGTAAGACAGTTTTCGAAAGTATCCCATTCGGCGTCCCCCTGGATCTTGACCAGATCGCCTTTGCCGAGATGTTCGTCGATATCATTCCACTTCTGTTCCACAGCAAAGAATTTGACACAGATAGATGTCTTCTTGTCTGTAACAAGAAGTGTAACGAGTTTTGATCCGCTCTTGATGGTACGCTCGGATTTCTTGAAAAGCATACCCTCGATCACGACTTCACCGCTGTCCGGAGTGATTTCCATAAGCGGAGTTTTGTCTTTGAATATAGCCTTACCCATAATACGGTTACCGGACACAGGCTCATATTTATCTCTCTTCTTTTTCTTTTCACCCCAAGGTGCCGCTCCTCCACCGAAGCCGCCGCCAAAGCCGCCTCCTCCTGCATTGGAATATGTGGCATTTTTTTCTTTAGGTCTGTTCTGAGCTGCGAGCTGCTGATTCTTCAGATTTTCTTCAGCATCCAGTTTTTCCTGCTCTATCAGCTGCTGATGGGCCTCTCTGTAAGTTTCTTCATGGTTCTCGAAATAAACTTCCACACTGATTCCGAAGTTTTCATTCAGAAGTTTTGCAAATCTGGAAGCCACCTGCTCATTGAGCAGTTTTACCGCTGTATTTCCCAGAGCATATATTATAAGCTTGTCTTCTTCCATACGGAACTTTTCTGGGAAGATAGTTTTTGTGATTGCTGCGTAAGAGCCGTTCACGATATGTATCATATGCTCGATAAACAGTCCGATGACTTCCTTTGGAGTCTGGATGATATCTTCATATTCAAAATGAAGCTCTACGCCTTCCAGTCCTGCAACCTCATCCTTTGCGATAGTCTCGATCTTTTCCACGTCAGAAAAAGGCATGACAAAATTGAGCCGTACCTGGATGCGCAAGATATTGTCATACTTTCCAAGTACCGCTCTTTCAATCACATAACGATATTCATCTTTAGGATGGCTGCCCAGTTTTGGCCAGCTGATACTGTTTTCGATGAGATTTATCATTTTTATTCCTGTAATAATTTGATCAGTTCTTCTGCGATTTCTTCTTCAGGAACAGTCTTCAGGACCTCACCTTTAGCGAAGATCGCACCTTTGCCGTCACCGCAGGCAACACCAAAATCAGCGTCGCGTGCTTCTCCCGGACCGTTTACGACACAGCCCATCACGGCAACTTTCAGTTTGCGGTCGCCCAGAGATTCCTGGATCTTGTCCAGTCTGCGCTCCACATCTGTAACGATTTTTTCAAGATCGACCTTTGTTCTGCCGCATGTAGGGCATGAAACCAGATCCACTCCTGTTTCTCTGAGTCCTATGGACTGCAGTAATTCCTTAGCAAAGATAACTTCTTCGACAGGATCTGCCGTCAGAGAAATACGCATAGTATCTCCTATACCGCTTAAAAGCAGCGCCCCGAGACCTGCTGCGGATTTTGTTTTACCTCTTGCCAGAGTCCCGGCTTCGGTAACCCCTATATGTAAAGGATAGTCTGTCTGCTCGGATACGATGCGGTAAGCTTCATAATTCATTTTTACATTGGAAGATTTCAGAGAGATAACGATATCTTTGAATCCCATGTCTTCCAGCAGTTTTACATTGCGCAGCGCGCTTTCAGCCAGTCCTTCTGCCGTAGGACCGCCGTTCTTTTCCAGGATATCCTTTTCAAGAGAGCCTGAATTCACACCGACTCTGATAGGGATCCCTGCCGCCTTTGCTGCATCGGCAACCTTGCGGACATTTTCCATATCACCGATATTTCCCGGGTTGATACGGATCTTGTCTGCTCCGCTTTCAATAGCCGCCAGTGCAAGCTTATAATCAAAGTGGATGTCTGCAACGAGAGGAACCTTTGCAAAGGCTTTCAGTTCTTTGAACGCTGCAGCAGCTTCCATGTCAGGAACTGCCAGTCTTATGATCTGGCATCCTGCATCCTGAAGCCTTGTGATCTGTGCTTTTGCAGCTTCCACATCCGCTGTATTTACATTTGTCATGGACTGGATGGAAACCGGCGCGCCTCCGCCGATCTGCACATCGCCGCACATTATTTTCTTAGTCATAATTTCACCTGTTTCAAATGATCAGTTACTGAAATATTGGTACAATGAAACGTATTATGTCGTTCCATGTGACATATAACATCAGGACAAGCAGCAGCACGATTCCGATAAAATGTACTTTGCCCTCGATTTCATCAGTTATTGCCTGACCGGTTATCTTGCGGATAATGATAAATATCAGTCTGCCGCCATCCAGCGCAGGAAGCGGGAACATATTGACTATTGCCAGGTTCATGCTGATAAGTGCCGTGAAATAGAACACATATATCAGTCCCATCTTTGCCGTATCGTTTACAACATAAACGATGCCGACCGGTCCTGACAGTTCTTCAACTCCGACTTCACCGGAAAACAGCATGCGAAACGAATCGATCATAATAGTAGTCATTTCACATGTTGCTTTAAATCCGTCAGCCACGCCCTGAACTATGTTCCTGTCGCGGCCCGGCATTATGCCGATGATCAGCCTTCCGTCCTGCTCTATTGTCTCCATTTCATATGTCAGCAGCTGACCGTCACGGTTTACCGTTACCGATACATTATCCTCCGCCCCGGTAATGGCATCCGTTATATCTGTCCATTCGCTGATTTGTGTATCATCGATTTCCACTATCTCATCGCCGGCCAGAAGTCCTGCTGCTTCTGCAGGCGCGCCCGGCGTAAGGTCTCCGATCGTTGTATTAGGTGTGCCTGAATAGATAGATATCCCTATCATAATTACCAGGCACAGTAAAACGTTCATGGCTGCTCCGGCAACTACAATAGCGGCCTTCTGCCATGCGTTCTTCTTATTGAATGCTCTTTCGTCTTCGGAATCCTCATCTTCCCCCTCCATGGCGCAGTAACCGCCGATAGGGATCGCCCGAAGTGCGTATAATGTTTCGCCTTTCTGTTTCTTGAATATCGCAGGGCCCATGCCCAGTGCAAATTCATTTACCTTTACGCCGCAGGCCTTTGCTACAATAAAATGCCCCAGCTCATGTACGAAAATCAGAATGCAGAACATAATAACCGCATATATAATGGTCATTATCTGATTTACCTCCTACAGCAGATCCAGTGCTGCCTGTCTTGCAGCCTTGTCTGCTTCTACTATTCCCTCTAATTCCATATTATATTTAGGCTGATGCTGATCCAGCACTTTTTCGATAGTGTTCTGGATATCTATGAATCTGATTTTTCCTTCCAGGAAAAGCTGCACCAGCATTTCATTTGACCCGTTAAGCGTCACAGGATAGCTTCCGCCCATACGGCTTGCTTCGAAAGCCATTTTCAGGTTTTTGAAAACTTCCATGTCAGGCTTTTCAAAAGTCAGGTTAGCTGCTTCTGTAAAGAAATCCAGTGACTCGTAGTTATTTTCCAGTCTATCCGGATATGTGAACGCATAAGCGATCGGAACTCTCATGTCAGGTTTTCCCATCTGCGCAATGACAGAGCCGTCATGATATTCCACCGCAGAATGAACGATACTCTGCGGATGAACGACTACCTGGATCTGATCGATATCGACATCAAACAGCCATTTCGCCTCAATTACCTCCAGGCCTTTATTCATCAGAGTCGCAGAGTCGATCGTGATCTTGCTTCCCATAGTCCATTTAGGATGTTTTAGTGCCTGTTCCAGTGTTACATTTTCCAGCTGATCCAGAGTATATCCTCTGAATGGTCCTCCGGACGCAGTAAGGATGATCTTTCTCAGCGCCTTTTCAGGGTTGCCCTGCAGACACTGGAAAATCGCACTGTGTTCGCTGTCTACAGGGAGCAGTTTCGCTCCTGTTTCTGCTACAGTTTTCATGATGACTTCGCCGCCTGCAACCAGAGTTTCCTTGTTTGCGAAAGCAATATCATTCCCTGCCTTCAGTCCGTGATAAGTCGGGATCATCCCTCGCATTCCCATCAGGGAATTGAGTACCATATCGCAGTCGATTTCAGCTGCAGTGATCAGACCCTTCTCTCCATATTCGACCTGGAGATGCGGATATTCCTTTGCCAGTGCGAGAGCATCTTCTTCACGCTCAACAACCACCATCTCAGGATTGAACTTATCGATCTGTTCTTTCAGCTCGCTGATCCTTCTGCTGCAGGAAAGAACCTTTGCAGAATATACATCCGGATTATTTTCAATTATGTCAAGTGCCTGGGTGCCGATCGAGCCTGTGCTGCCCAGGATGGATATTGTTTTCTTTTTCATATCTTCTGCTCCGAAATTACATCAGTACCAGTAAAATATAGTAATACACCATAGGTGCTGTAAACAGTACGCTGTCGAATCTGTCCAGGATGCCGCCGTGTCCCGGTATCAGGTTTCCGTAGTCCTTGATGCCCATCTTTCTCTTGAAAATGGAAGCAGTCAGGTCACCGAACTGGGAAATGATTCCGCCAAGAACACCGATTATGATGCTGTGTACCAGCAGCTGAGGAACGAAAATCGCACTGAATGCAGCGCAAAGGATCACGCTTCCCAGGATACCGCCGATAGATCCTTCGATCGTTTTCTTAGGGCTGATTTTCGGGCACAGTTTGTGTTTGCCCAGCAGCATTCCTGTAAAGTAAGCCATTATATCTGTTCCGAACGCAGTCAGTACGATCAGCCACAGCAGGATGCTGTATTCGCCTGTTCCGTCTACCAGAACTACATGGTAAGAGAAAAATACGATATAGAAGATACCTGTCAGTGTTGCCAGAGCATCCTCCAGTTTTCTTTCTTCTATTTTAAATAAGTATAAAAGACTGGCCAGCACGCATCCGAAGAACCACAGCATATACCAGCCCATATCTGTCGTAAACAGATTGATTGCATACAGTGCAACGATCGCTGCATACGCGATATTGTCACATGGTCTGATATCCATTGCGCGGAAGCCATTATAAAACTCTCTTACCGCCATTGCTGCGATGAATACACATGCCAGTTTCAGAATAGGGCCGCCGAAATACAATACGATCAGCAGCGGTGCCATAATAAGGCCGGATAAAATTCTCGTTTTCATTATTATCTACCTCCAAAGCGTCTATCTCTGCTCTGATACTCTTCGATGGCTTTTTCATATTCTGCCGGTGTGAAATCAGGCCATAAGACATCGGTAAATACAAATTCACTGTAAGCTGTCTGCCACAGCAGATAATTGGAAAGCCTTATCTCTCCGCTGGTTCTTATCATCAGTTCAGGGTCAGGACAGTCATAGTTATGCACTCCTGTATAAAGGTGTGCACTTATCGTCTCTTCCGTGATATCTTCAGGCTGAAGTTCTCCTGCCTTGACCTTTTCTGCGATTGCGCAGACTGCTTTCTTTATTTCATCTCTGCCGCCGTAGTTAAGTGCGATATTAAACTGCAGACCGGTGTTGTCTTTAGTCTGTTCAAGCGTTTTTTCCAGGCTGCGTTTTGCATCTTCAGGTATCATGGAGTAATCGCCGAACACCGTAACCTTTACGTTGTTTCTGATCAGCTCCTGCAGCTCACTGTTTACATATTTAACGAGCAGTCCGAAGATACCGCTGACCTCCTCAACAGATCTCTTCCAGTTTTCTGTTGAAAAAGCATAGACAGTCAGATATTTGATTCCTAATTTATCAGAATGATCCACGATTTTTTTCATGGCTTTCATTCCTGCATTGTGTCCTGCTACACGCGGCACACCTTTCTGTTTTGCCCATCTGCCGTTACCGTCCATTATGATGGCAACATGTTTTGGGATTCTGTCTTTATCAAGCATAAAATTTCCTCTATGAAACAGATGTGGTCATTAGATAACCACATCTGTCTTACATACATACTATTTTTCTTGTCAGAGAAATTATACTTCCATAATTTCTTTATCTTTTGCAGCTACAATGTCATCGATATCTTTGATCGCTTTATCGATGATTTTCTGAACTGCATCTAATTCTTTCTTCAGATCGTCCTCAGTCAGGTCTCCGCCCTTCTGTTCTTTTTTCAGTTCATCGTTAGCATCTCTTCTCAGATTTCTAACTGCAACTTTTACTTCTTCGCCCATTTTCTTAACTGTTTTAACCAGTTCTTTTCTTCTTTCTTCAGTTACCTGAGGAATAGTCAGACGAACAACTTTACCGTCATTCTGAGGAGTGATTCCGATATCTGCAACCATGATTCCTTTTTCTACATCAGGGATGCATTTTGGATCGAAAGGTGAAATCAGCAGAGTTCTTGGTTCCGGAACAGAGATATTTGCCAGATTTTTCAGCGGTGTTGCCATTCAGTAGTATTCAACGGATACTTTGTCTAACATAGCAGCATTTGCTCTGCCTGCTCTTACTGTTACCAGTTCTTCTTTTAATACATGGATACTTTTATCCACTTTAGCTTTTAAATTTCCCTGTACATCAACGATTGCCATTGTTATTTCCTCCTAAATATCTTATCTGATAATTGTTCCTATTTTTTCACCGCATACAGCCTTCAGGACATTTCCTTCTTCTGCCAGGCCGAATACGTGGATGTCGATTTCATTATCTCTGCAAAGAGATGCTGCTGTAGAATCCATAACTTTAAGATTCTTTTCCAGTACTTCCTGATGAGTCAGTTCATCATATTTAACTGCATTTGGATCAATTGCAGGGTCTGCAGAGTATACTGCATCGATGCTCTTGCCCATCAGAATTACCTCTGCACCAATTTCAGCTGCACGCAGTGCCGCTGTTGTATCTGTTGAGAAGAATGGACTTCCGATTCCTGCTCCGAAGATCACGACTCTGCCGTGTTCCAGATGAGTCAGTGCCTTTCTTCTGATATAAGGTTCAGCGACTTCTCTCATTTCGATAGCTGTCTGAACTCTTGTCTGAAGTCCTTCTGCTTCGCATGCCGCCTGCAGTGCCATTGCATTCATTACAGTTGCCATCATTCCGATGTAGTCTGCAGTTGCACGGTCCATGTTCTTGCTGCTTCTTCCTCTCCAGAAGTTGCCTCCGCCGACTACTACTGCAACCTGTACGCCCAGATCCTGGATTTCTTTAATCTGAAGTGCCACTTTTTTCAGCATATCTTCATTCAGCCCGAATCTTGTTTCGCCTGCAAGCGCTTCGCCGCTTACTTTTAAAAGGACTCTCTTATATTTAGCTTCCATGTGCGTATCTCCTTTAATTTTTATTGCATCTATTGTACCACAAAAGAACCTTCCGTGCTACTTATAAATACATTTTAAGCTGTAACTGTTTCTTCTCCCACTTCGGAAGTACAGTGTGCACATCTTGTTGCATCGATTGGGATTTCGCTCTTGCAGAATGGGCAGATTTTTGTTGTAGGTTCTTCCGGTTCTTCTTCCTGCTTCTTTTTCAGAGGGCCTGCTTCTGCAAGATGATTCATGAATTTAACGAAGCAGAAGATCACGAATGCCATGATCAGGAAGTTGATCAGTGCAGTCAGGAATGTACCGTAGTTCAGTGTTGCAGCGGCTGCAGCCTGCGCTTCTGCCAGAGTTTCATACTCGCCGCCGTCCAGTGCGATAAACCAGTTTGTAAAGTCGATACCGCCTGTGATCAGTGTAATAACAGGCATTACAACATCGTTTACTAAGGAATTTACAATTCCCTGGAATGCAGCGCCGATAATAACGCCGACTGCCAGGTCCATAACATTCCCTCTCATGATAAATGTCTTGAATTCTCCGATAATTCCTTTTCCTTTACTCATAACTTCCTCCAATTACTGATTGATTTCGATAAGTTTATTTTTCAGATTGTCTTCCATTCTCTGTAATGAAAGCTCTGCCTGTTCGCGTTTTGCTCTGCCTTCTTCCTGGATCTGCATAACTTCGTCGATCGTGGAAATAAGCATTTCATTTGTGTGTTCCAGAGTCTCGATATCTACGATGCCGCGTTCCATCTGTTTTGCAGTTTCAGTTGTTGCCATTTTCAGATTTTCAGCGTTTTTCTTCAGCAGCTCGTTAGTCATGTCCGTAACTGCCTGCTGAGCTTTGACCGCCTGATTCGCATGCTCGATTCCCAGTGCGATAACCATCTGGCTCTTCCACAGAGGAACTGTATTCACCAGCATGGACTGGATTTTTTCAGACATCATAATGTCATTGTTCTGAATCAGTCTGATCTGAGGCGCCGTCTGAAGAGAAATAGTTCTTGTCAGCTCCAGATCATACACCTTCTTCTCGAAGCGTGCGATCATTCCGGCATAGTCGTTTACTGCTGTCAGATCTTCCTGCAGGCCGGAAGCCTGTGCCTTCGCTTTCATCTGAGGCAGTTCAACATTCTTTGCTTCTTCCAGTTTTCTCTTTCCTGCTATTATGTACATCGTCAGCTGTTTGAAGTAATCCTGATTCATTTTGTACATCTGATCCAGCATAGCAGAATCCTTCATCAGCTGCACCTGATGTTTTTCAAGTGTGCCGCAGATAGTCTGGATATTAGTTTCTGCCTTTTCATATTTCGTCTTCAGTGCTGTCAGCTTGTCAGCGCTCTTTCTGAAGAAGCCGAAAATTCCTTTCTTTTCTTCTTCATGATCAAAGCTCTTCAGCTCGCCGATCACCTGTGTCAGCGCATCTCCGACTTCACCGAAGTCCTTTGTCTTTACATTTGACAGTGCCTG
>JAGBGL010000137.1 GCA_017936025.1 Bacillota bacterium
TTCTTTCTCTCATGTAGTTCAGCTTAGCTCTTCTTACGCTACCTCTTCTAACCACTTCGATTTTTTCAACCAGTGGGGAGTGCAGCGGGAATGTTTTTTCAACGCCAACGCCGGAAGCGATTCTTCTTACTGTGAATGTTTCGCTGATTCCGCCATTCTGTTTTTTCAGTACAAAGCCTTCAAAAATCTGAATTCTTTCTCTGTTTCCTTCTTTGATTTTAATGTGTACTTTTACAGTATCTCCAACATTAAAAGCAGGGATTTCTTTAAGGTATTCCTGTGCAATTGTCTGCATTACGTTCATTGTTCTGTTCCTCCTTCCCTCCAAGACGTTCATGGTACCATTTGTAACCAGAGGACCGCCCGTAACTTACAAGCACGTATTTTCACACATGCTCGTATATTATATACTAGAGCTTATACAAATGCAAGCACTTTTTTAAACAATTTATGCTCTCGGATGAGTTCTGTCATACACGTCTTTGATTCTGTTTTTAGTAACTGTCAGATAGATCTGTGTCGCCGAAATATCTTCATGTCCCATCAGTTCCTGCAGAGATTTCAGGTCGGCACCATTCTGGATCATATGTACCGCAAAGGAATTTCTCAGTACATTCGGGGTCAGTTTTTCTTCCAGTCCTGCCCTGCGTCCATACTCCTTCAGGATTTTCCACATTCCCTGTCTGGTGATGCGTTCTCCGGTATAATTTACGAACAGTGATTTCTGATCTTTCTTTTCTTTCACTATCGCAGGTCTTGCATCGTAAATGTACGATTCAAGCGCCGCTCTGGCCGGCCTTCCTATCGGAATTATACGCGCCTTGCTCTGTTCACCCGCACATGTAATGAATCCCATACGCAGATTGATATCCTCAAGGTTTGCCTCAATCAGCTCAGTCACTCTGATGCCTGTTGCATACAGCAGTTCCAGCATAGCTCTGTCTCGCTGACCTATCAGACTGTCATCCGGAACAGATAAGAGCCTGTCCACTTCCTCAAGAGTAAGATATTCAATAGCCTTTCTCTCGATCCTCGGAGATCTGATATTCTGTGTAGGGTTTGCCGTCACCTGATCATTGATCCTCAGATAATTATAGAAAGCTCTTATAGAAGCAAGTTTTCTGTTGACCGTAGCCGCAGACTTTCCGTCGTTCTTCAGCTGGAGCAGGAATGCCACAACTTCAGTTCCCTGAGTTTCTCTGAGATCAGTTATTTTCCTTGACTTTTCGAATTCAGCAAATTCAATGACATCACGCTTGTAAGCCTCAAGTGTGTTTTTTGACATTTTTCTTTCAGTTTTCAGATATTCAAAAAATCCATCTATGTACATGAGTTTACCTCCTGTTATTTAAAAGGTAAGCCTTATTATAATCCAAACACGACTGGTTTACAATAATCATTATCGAATTATGCCTTTTTTTTGTTTCCCGGACATCTTCCTGTATCCTCAGTCATATTATTTACCGCACAGGAGGTACACGCTATGACAGAACCATTTACACTTACAGAGTTCAGGCATTCTGAACTTTTCCGCCGGAAACCGGCAATGTTCTTTTCACTTTTTACTGTTTTGACATGTATATTCTGCGGCCTTTTTTTCAGCCGCTGCCTCACGCCGGCAGACCGTGATGCGCTTATATCGCCAATATGCGATATGATCTGTTCCGGTACATGCAGCGTTCTGCCGGGACTTTCAGTAAACCTGCTTTGCCTCGGACTCATCTTCATTTCCGGTCTGTCCCTGTATGGCTTCCCCTTTATCCTGCTGGTCCTTTCTGCAAAAGGAACTGCGATGGGCTTTTGCACCGGACTGATATACGGCAGCGAAGCGGACAGCCTCATGCTGCCTTTCATTATATCCTGCCTTCTTATAATCGCCGCCTTTCTCTATGCTTCTTTCACTGCTCTTAACTACGCTCTGCTGAATATTTCTCTGCGGGGTACACAGCGAAGCTTCCGCCGCGAATTCATCGCAGCCGTCATAATTTCCGCCATTATTTTAGCTGCAGCTTCTGCCGCAGAAGCCATCATGATACAGCTTCCATAAAAAATCCCGTAAGCATCATGCTTACGGGAAATCATTCTTTATAATCCTAACTGTTCTTTTGCCATAAATAATGCCGCTATAGTCTTTGCATCAACCAGCTGCCCCTCTGCCGCCATCTGATAGATTTCGCTGAAGTCATACTCGATTATATCCAGTGCCTCATCAGCATCAAACTCCGTTTCTCCCGGCGTAAGCCCGATCGCAGCATACAGATAAATGATCTCTTCAAAATACGCAACGCTTGGGCATACTTTACCGAGATACTGCAGCTTTTCAGCAGTATAGCCGGTTTCTTCCTTCAGTTCGCGCACAGCCGCGCCTTCAGGATCAGTTTCGCCTTTATCGATCTTTCCTGCCGGGATCTCCAGGACATCTCTTCCGATCGGGTAACGGTACTGTTTTACCATTACAACTTTACCTTCATTCGTAACAGGAACAACTGCCACCGCACCGTTATGCTCGACCACCTCACGGTAAGCCTGGCCTCCGGCAGCCATGACAGTATCTCTTCTGAGATTCAGGATCGCTCCTTCGTATATGCGTTCACTGCTTACGAATTTTTCTTCAAAAGTCATATATCTCACCTACTTTGTCATTATTCTGGATTTTTCAACAGCCGCCTGGAAAGCTTCCTTTACATCGTCCATAAATCCGTTCTCGAACAATTTGTTTACAGCTTCTATCGTCGTGCCTCCCGGCGAGCAGACATTTATACGCAGCTGCTCAGGTGTAGTATCTGCATTTTCCAGCACCATCTTCGCCGCACCCATAACCGCCTGCGCCGCAAAGACCTTAGCCTTCCCGGGCTCCATGCCGTTTGCTTCTGCCGCCTGTGCCAGTGCATCTATGTACATATATGTATATGCCGGGCTGCTCCCGCTGACACCGATAACACAATGGATCTGTTCTTCCGGAACTTCTTCTGCTCTGCCGATAGCACTGAATATTTCCATCGCGGAAGCCATCATTTCGTCAGTAACATTTGCATTCCTGCTGACAGAAGTCATTGCCTCTCCGACCTGCGCCGGTGTATTCGGCATGATTCTTATGACCGGCTGGCTGCTGCCGAGGAAACTTTCTATATATGCCAGGCTGATACCTGCCGCCATTGATACGACAAGCTTGTCATTTGTGCACACAGGTGCTGTCTGCTGAAGCAATTCGCCAAACATGTTCGGTTTGACTCCCAGCAGAATGATATCACTTTTCTCAGTCAATTCTTCAGCCGAGCTGCATGCGTGAACACAGCTGAATTCCGTTTCCAGAGCTTTACGTGTCGCTTCAGTTCTGTTATACACAAGGATATCATGTCCTTTTTCTGCGGCCGTTGAAGCATATCCTCTGAGTATCGCACCGCCCATATTTCCGGCGCCTATAAAACCTATCTTCATTACAGATCTCCTCCAAAGAATACAGTACCGGACATTTCTCCGCTGATGCCCTTTCTGATGATATCTTGCTTCTTGCCATTGAGCAGGATCATTGAGTTCCCATAATTATTCACAAGACGCGCCGCTTCAATTTTGCATGCGATACCGCCTGTTCCGAAGCTGCTTGTTTCTCCGATCGAAATCTGTGAAAGCAGGGAATCTATATTTGTAACTTCTTCTATCAGCTTTGCATTGTCCGTAGTTTTTGGGTCTCTGTCAAACACACCGTCAATATCACTGAGTACAATCAGCACATCAGCATTCCACAGATTTGCAACATGTGCGCTGAGAGTGTCATTGTCGCCGATCTTTATTTCATCCACGCTCACACTGTCATTCTCATTTATGACAGGAACAACACCTTCATCTACAAGAGTGAACAGCGCATTTCTGATATTCAGAGCTCTGTGCGGATCCTGCAGGTCTTCCTTTGTCAGCAGGATCTGTCCTACATGTATATCATAATCAGCAAAATACTCTTTATACGCCATCATCAGTTCTACCTGCCCGATCGCGCATAAAGCCTGCTTGTAATTCATGTCTTTTCTGCGGCTCCATTTATTGATGGCTCCCACTCCGCAGATTCCTGCGCCGGAAGATACAATAATGACCTGCTTGCCTGCATTTCTCAGATCATTGACCTGTTCCACAATATTATGAAGAACAGTTTTATTTACCGCACCGTTATCATCTGACAATACATTGCTGCCTATTTTGATCACAATTTTTCTGCTGCTGTTTATAAGATTGCTGATAGGATTCATGATTTTCTCCTTTATAATTTCGTCATTGTATAAGTATACGCCAATTCGTGAATTCCTGCAAGTCCTCCGCCTTCGGCACAGATCTGCTCAAAAATAAAGGACCTGATACACTGTGTATTTCAGGTCCGTTTCATTTTATCTCGGTTCAACAATCAGTTTGATCGCTGTACGTTCTTCTCCTTCTATTTCAATATCTGTAAACGCCGGGATCGTAATCAGATCGATTCCGCCCGGAGCTACAAACCCTCTAGAAATGGCAATAGCTTTTACTGCCTGGTTCAGTGCTCCCGCACCGATTGCCTGAATTTCCGCTCCCCCTTTTTCTCTTAATACTCCTGCAAGTGCTCCAGCTACCGAGTTCGGATTTGACTTCGCTGATACCTTTAAAACTTCCACTTGAACTACCTCCTTAATATAATAGTTGTTTTTACCTGAAACCATTATACCGTGCGGGTTTGAGAGGTAATATACAAACCTTTCGACAATTAAATACAACTGTTTATTTTTTACAAATTTTTTAGACAAAAGCTTGACTTTTAGGACATGAACCGCTAAAATCAAACTGTGGTTATCCCCCTGATAACCTCATTAATCTCTAATCCCAATACCCCTTTTGAACAAAACAAACTGCTCCCCTGCAGTTTGTTTTGTTTTTTGCATTTATCTATATTTTCATAAAACAAATATGAGAGATATGGTATAATTTCAAGTAATAAATCTAGAGGAGGTCCTATGGAATACATAAATAAGAAAATAAAATATCCTTTGTATAGCTCCCGGGCCTTCGACATGTATTTTCATGGAATGGATATTGGCGTCCTGGACATTGAAACTACAGGCCTGAGCCCTAAAAACAGCGCCTTCATCCTCGGCGGTCTTGTTACCCCTGAGGAAGACGGCCTTAATGCAGAGCAGTTCTTTGCAGAATCTCCAGCCCATGAACACGAAACACTCTCTGAATTCTGGAAAACTGCTTCATCTAAAGATATACTTATCACATTCAACGGCCAGCATTTCGATCTGCCTTTTATGAAAGAACGCGCCGGCGGAATGATCGACAGCTTCCCGTATCACCTGGATCTGTATCAGGTGGTAAAAAAATTTTCGCCGATCAGAAAATTTCTGCCCAACCTTAAACAGAAGACGATAGAAGATTTTCTGGGACTGTGGCAATACAGGAAAGATGAGATTTCCGGCGGAGAAAGTGTGGAGCTCTACTACAGATATCTGAATGGGAAAAATCAGGATATAAAGGAAAAAATTCTCCTTCACAATCATGACGATATCGTTCAGCTGTACAGGCTGCTGAAAGTCCTTGAAAAAACTGAAATCCATAAGGCAATGTTCCATATGGGTTTTCCGGTAAAATCACCTGCACCCGCAGCGCCATACCTTATAATCGAAAAAATAGATATAAAATCCGATCAGCTCAGAATCACCGGCCGGCAGCACCGTGACCCGGCTGAATATCAGGCTTATGAATATAACGGCAATATGTGCTTTATAAATTTCAACAAAGCAGATCTCAGATTCTCTATCGATATGCCGCTGATATCTCATTCGGAAATGACCCTGCTGGACCTGGAAGCCTTTGGCTTTGCCGGCAGCGAACTGGATAAATACCCTGCCTGTCAGGAAGGCTTTCTGATTCTTGAGGACCGGGGTGAAACAAATTATTTGGAAATCAATCACTTTGTTAAATTGCTCATAGAAAGGATGATAAAACAATGGATTACAGACAGATAGCCGCAAACGTAAAATCCGACAGCTTTAAGATGGCATCCCTTCCGCGCGAAATCCGCGACGGAGCACTGAACGCCATAATCAGCGAACTCGATGCATGCAGAGACGAGATTTTTGCTGCAAACAGAGCAGATCTGGAAAAAGCTGCAGAAGACAATCTGCCTGCACCTATACAGAATCGCCTGAAGTTCGATGACCACAAGCTGGATGACTGTATCAGCGGAATCAAAGGCCTTGCCGCAATGGAAGACCCCCTCTTCAGACAGCTTCTGAAAAGACAGCTGGACGAAGGACTTACTCTGGTAAAAACGACATGCCCTATCGGCGTTATCGGTGTTATTTTTGAATCCCGCCCGGATGCACTCGTCCAGATATCTTCACTGTGCATCAAAAGCGGTAACTGTGCGATTTTAAAAGGCGGAAGCGAAGCCGCAAAAACAAACCGCATTCTTTTCGATACTATTTACAGAGCAGGAATCGCAGCAGGGCTTCCTGAAGGATTCATCACCCTGATTGAAGACCGCGCAGGCATCAGCGAACTGCTGAAATGTCATGAATCAGTAGATCTGATCATCCCTAGAGGATCTAATGAATTTGTTCAGTACATCATGGCAAATTCCAAAATTCCTGTTATGGGCCATGCTGACGGTGTATGTCACATTTACGTAGACGAAGCGGCCGACCTTGATAAAGCTCTGCCGATCGTTGTCGATTCCAAGACTCAGTATGTGGCTGCCTGCAATACCGCAGAAACTCTGCTTGTAAACCGTAACGCTGCAGACAGATTCCTGCCGGCCCTTGCAGAAGCCGCAAAAGATAAAATCACTTTCCGCGGCGATGAGACTTCCCGCAGCATCATGAACTGCGAGGCTGCAACAGACGAAGATTATGAAACTGAATATCTCGATTACATTCTCACCGTAAAAATCGTAGATACTATAGACGAAGCCATCTCACACATCAACCTTTACGGATCCCACCACACAGACTGTATCATTACAGAAGACGCGGATGCCGCAGCTTACTTCATGGCAAATGTGGACTCCGCAGGAGTATATCAGAACTGCTCCACAAGATTTGCCGATGGATTCCGTTACGGTTTCGGGGCAGAAGTAGGCATCAGTACAGGAAAGCTCCACGCAAGAGGACCTGTCGGCCTCGATGGACTTGTAACTTACAAATACAAGCTGTTCGGAAACGGACACATCGTCGCAGATTACGCTTCCGGTGCGCGTAGCTTTGATTTCAAGGACCTGTAGAAAGGGTTTTTTCATATGAGTTTTATCAAACGTATATTGTATGGCATACTCATCGGCATAGCTTCTATCGCCCCGGGACTATCTGGCGGCACTATAGCTATCGCACTCGGTTTCTATGAAAATCTTGTAAGTGCTGTTGCCAACATATTTAAAAATTTCAGGAAGCATTTTTCATATCTGCTTCCATTCGGTATCGGAGCAGTTGTCAGTATAGCTGCCCTCTCCGTCGTCTTCGATTATATGTTTGCAGAATTCCCACTGCCAACGAATCTTCTGTTCATCGGCTTTATTCTGGGAACACTGCCATTTATAAGGGCCCGCTTCAAAACAAGCCTGAACAGCAGCCGTGCTTCATGGAAGCACACAGCTGTAGGCATCCTGTTCCTGATAATAGTCATTATTCCTGTATTCACAGGAGGAACTGCCGAAACCGGGGCCGGTGCACTGACAGGAGAAACCGGTACGCCTCTGATGTTCCTAATGATCGGCATGATCATTGCAGCCACACTGGTAATCCCCGGACTTTCCGGTACAATGATCCTGACATCGCTGGGCTTTTATAAACCTCTGCTTCACACAGCAAGCACCTTCGTAACTGCCGCAGTAACTATGGATATTACTTCTGCAGCAGCAATGATGACAAGCATCATACCACTGGGACTGGGGGTCCTGATGGGAGGTGTCCTGGTTGCGAAACTTCTGGATAAACTATTCAAAGTGATTCCTTCGTATATTTACGCTGCAGTGATCGGCCTGCTCTGTGCAACACCATTCGTTATGCTGGCAGGAATTACCGCTGCTGACATCTCCGCAGTAAATATCATTATCGGTATCGCAGCACTGGCTGCAGGACTCTTCTCCGGATGGAAACTGGGAGAAAAAGAACAGTAAAAAAAGACCTTCAGGTCTTTCATACACAAAAGATGCGGCCCGAAAGCCGCATCTTTTTATTGCCTTTATTTTTCTGTTACAGTAATGTTGCCATATGTCCCAGAGTTCTTACCAGCTGAGATACATAACTCATTTCATTATCGTACCATGCAACGATACGAACTTCATAGATTTTTGTTCCGCATCTCTGAGCCAGAGTCTGAGTTGCGTCGAACAGTGAGCCGTAGCTCATTCCGATAACGTCGCTGGAAACCAGCTCTTCTTCGGAATATCCGAAAGATTCTGTAGCCGCTTTTCTCATCGCTTCATTGATGCCTTCAGCTGTTACTGTTTCTGTATCATCTTTTAACGTTGCATCCAGGATAGTAATGGATCCTGTTGCAACAGGAACTCTCTGTGCAGAACCAATCAGCTTGCCATCCAGTTCCGGAATTACCAGACCGATAGCTTTTGCAGCGCCTGTGCTGTTAGGCACGATATTGATCGCACCTGCTCTTGCACGTCTGAAATCGCCCTTTTTGTGCGGACCGTCCAGAATCATCTGATCACCTGTATACGCATGGATAGTTGTCATAAAGCCTGTTCTCAGTTCTCTGTATTCATTCAGAACTTTTGCCATTGGTGCCAGACAGTTAGTTGTGCAGGAAGCTCCGGAAACAATATTATCTTCTTTTTTCAGTGTTTCATGGTTAACACCGTAAACGATTGTTGGCAGGTCATTTCCTGCAGGAGCAGAAATCAGGACTTTCTTGGCACCTGCATCAATATGTGCCTGGGATTTTGCTTTGGAAGCAAAGAATCCTGTGCATTCCAGAACGATATCTACATCCAGCTCTCCCCAAGGCAGTTTTGCAGGATCAGATTCACTGTAAATTCTGATTCTCTTTCCATCCACAGTGATAGATTCTTCATCATTTTCTACAGTATGACCTGCATAAGCTCCCTGTACACTGTCATATTTCAGCAGATATGCGAGCATATCCGGACTTGTTAAGTCATTGATAGCAACTACTTCATAGTCACTGTTTCCAAACACTTTTCTAAAGCTCAGTCTTCCGATTCTTCCGAATCCGTTAATTGCAATTCTAATCATTTTCTTCCTCCGTATTCTAAGTCAACCTCTTTGATTGATGTATATTGACGATATTGAGGGTTTTCAGCCCTGTTCGTTACGATAGACGCATCCTCTATGCCCGCAAAGGTCACTGATGAAACACGTCCGAACTTCTCGTGGTCCACCAGCACATAAGATACATGTGAACGTCTGATAGCTTCCGCCTTTATTGCCGCCTCACTGATATCCGGTGTTGTGAATCCTCTTTCTATGTCAACACCATTGGCACCCATAAAGCACTTTGTAAAATTATACTGCTTTATAGACTCGATCGCTGCGGAACCTACAGCTGCCTCTGTCATAGGTCTTAACGATCCGCCGATTATAAAAACATTAAAACCCTTCTGCACCAGTTTCTGCGCATGCACGATCCCATTCGTAACATAAGTTACATTCCTGTTCTCGATATAATCGATCATCTTTTCCGTAGTAGTCCCTGCATCAATGAAAACAAAATCATTATCGCTGATAAGTGTTGCTGCATACTGCGCGATACGGTCTTTTTCTTTTACATTCAGCAGAACTCTCTCCGCCACGTCCGTAACCTCAGATGCGATATTACCTGTTATTGAAACAGCTCCGCCGAACACTCTTTTAAGAAGCCCCAGGTTATCCAGTTCATTTATGTCGCGTCTGATCGTAGATTCACTGGCACCCAGTTCCTTAGCAAGAGTATTGACCTTTACCGCATGTTTTATCTTCAATTGTTCAAGAATTTTTTCATGTCTTTCCTGATGTAACACAAATACACCCCCTATTATCTATAGAATAGCACAAAGTCAGCCAAAGTCAATCAAAACTCGTCATTTATTGCCAATATATGCTCGATTGTGCTGATTTATGCCAATTGTGTACACAATTATACGCACTTGAATTTATTAAAACATAACAATATAATATAAGAAAAAAGGATGAGGACAATTATTATGGATCAAACCCGAACATCTAACATAAATATGATCAGCAATGCCCTGCTCACCTTCCTGAAGGTACTTCCGGCACTGCTTATCTTTGAAACAGTATACAAGCTTCTCTGTGAGCTGATTTTTCAGCCCGCCCTCAGGCACATACTTCAGGGTGCACTGAATATAACCGGATACCGTCTTGCATTCAATGGAGACATCGCCGGGTTCCTCACAAATATTCCCGGACTGATCGGTGCAGTCATAATCTGCATACTGGCAGCAGTTCTGGCATATTTTGAATTTGCTGTCCTGATTGTGATGATATACAAGCATTACCAGAACACACCGGTTCACATCACTCAGGCAATGAAGCTGGCGCTCACAACATTCCGCAGCCTCAAAGGGCTCGGGTTTATCGGCTTTGCTGTATACTCTCTCGGATTGCTCCCATTCATAAAGTTCGGATACGCTCCATCGATCCTTCCATCTGTTGCAATTCCTAATTTTATCACCGGCGAGCTCTATAAGACATTTTTCGGAAGCGTCCTGATCGTAGTCGTATACTTCATTTTGTATGTGCTGTTTTTTGCAGCAGCCTTCGTACTCCCGACAATGGTGCTGAGACGACTAAAGTTCGGCCGTTCCTGCAGAGCTAGCCTCGCATCCATACTGTCACTGAAACCAAAGCAGGCCGTTCCTCTGATCGTGCTGTTTCTCCTCTGGTGCGTACTGCTGGTATTCCCGGGCATCCTACCGACATATTATGCCGGCATCACAGATGCTTCCCTCGCAGAAATCCTTGGAAGCTTCTTCATTTCATGGCGCGGAATGCTTCATTTCCTGCTGGTAGAAGGACTGAAAATATGCCTTACGATCCTTATTTTTACATTTGTCACAGCTGTTTATCTCAGCAGCGGCGGCAAAGTCAATATGCATGACAATGCCACTCCGAATCTGGACCGCAGTCTGAAGGCCACTCAGGGAATACTTGCTAAAACCTATAATATCATTAAAAAAGCCCTGACTTCTCTTGGCGCGGTGATCAGCAGTATTCCTTTATATCAGCGTCACAGAAAACTGATCTGGGGCATCATTGCAGTGCTGATTTTCCTTGCGGCTTTCAGTACGCTCTATTCACAGCCGGTGACATACGATCAGGTCGTTGTCGGCCACCGCGGAAGCCAGTCAGCTCCGGAAAACACACTAAAAGCCATCGATGGCGCGATAGAAGCTGATGCTGATTATGCTGAAGTCGACATTTTATTATCTAAAGACGGTATCCCGATGGTGATCCATGACGATGATCTCAAGCGTCTGACCGGAGAAAATGTGAAGATATATGATCTCACGGCCAAGCAGCTGAAAAAACTGACGGTAACGCAAAACGGCAAAACCGGTAAAATTTCCACTTTAGACGAAGTCATCGACCACTGCCGCGGCAAAATAGACCTGCTGATAGAACTGAAACTGCACGGGCACGAATCCCGCGATCTGGTTTCAACAGTCATTAAAGTAGTGGAAGAAAATCACTTCCAGAAAAACTGTGAAATCATGTCACTGGAATACAGCCTGGTAGAACAGATGAAAACAAATCATCCTGAATACAAAGTTGGCTACTGCGTATACACAAACCTCGGCAATGCCGAATTTTCTTCTCTGCGTGAGCTCAATATCGACTTTCTCATAATCGAGGAAAACATGGCTTCCAAAAGCTTTATTTCCAAATGTAACAGCGCATGGCTCCCTGTATATGTGTGGACACTCAACACACGCGAAGCAATGGATTCCTGCCTGATCCAGGGTGCATCAGGAATCATAACAGACAATCCTGAAATGGGAAGGCAGGCAGTAGATGACTATATAAAAAGTACCGGAAAGTAATCATAAAACACGGCAAAAATTTGCCGTGTTTTTTATAAAATAAAAGTATTGATTTAATTTTCAAGTAGTAGTATAATCAACGAGTACACAGTATGTGGGGAATTAGCTCAGCTGGGAGAGCACCTGCCTTGCACGCAGGGGGTCAAGGGTTCGAATCCCTTATTCTCCACCATTTTTTTTGCAAAAAAAACATGCGGTTGTGGCGGAATTGGCAGACGCACTAGATTTAGGTTCTAGCGCCGACGGTGTGCAGGTTCGAGTCCTGTCAACCGCACCAAAAAACAGATGGGAAATCCCATCTGTTTTTTATTTCTTTCTATTAAATATCCATGCAGCAAATATAACTGTAATTGGTACAGCAAGCAGGATCCCCATGCTTCCGACTACCGCCTGGATCACTTCAACAACAACCATCTCAAGATTCATCAGAATATTAAAGCTGCGGTTATTTACCATGAACAGCAGAAGCGATCCGATCGAACTTCCCGTATACGCCAGGACCAGTGTGATCGTCATCGTTCCAATAGCATCTCTTCCTATGTTCATTCCAGAACGCACCATACGCCCGAAGCTGCGTTCTTTCATCTCAAGGGCAAGTTCATGCATAGCCGACGCAATTGACATTGAGACGTCCATTATGGCCCCCAGAGACCCTATTATGATGCAACTCCATACAATTGCTCTCAAATCGATCATAAAAGTGCTTCCGGCGTTCGCCAGATACACGTAACTCTCATCGATCATCCCTGTGATCTTCAGAGATGCATTCACTATAACTGCCAGTACTGCAGTAAGTAAGATCCCCCCTATATTTCCTATAATCGCACACCACGTCTTCTTATTTATTCCATTCAGAAGCATCAGACTGGCAAAAATAATGTAAACGGTTATTATTACAGTCGTAACATATATATTTTTGCCGGAAAGTATCGCCGGAATATACACACAGAATACTGCTGCCCCTGTAAAGCCAAGTGAAATTATTGTTGTCAGCCCCTTCATTTTACCTATAACAAGAAGCATAACTAAAAACAGTATACCTAATACGGCAAGACCCGGAAGCCTGTCCTGCTGGAAATAATACCATTCTGCTCCGGTCTCTCCATCTCCCATCAGATTAGTATTAGATACCAGTACACGGTCCCCTTCTTTTATCGGCGCAGGCTTATCAAGCGTAACTTCATTTATATCCTGCTCCATTTCAAGAGTCTGGCCTTTCAATTCTCCTGTAAGCATTTTGCCCTGAAACTCTATCACAGTATTTTCCATACCATCAATATTTTCGGTATAAATATCTGTAATCCTTATTACCTTTGCACTTTCTGCAGCAGCGTCATTTCCTGTCGTATCATAGGCACAGTAATTGTTACCTATAATTATAAATGTCAAAGATAACACTACAATAAGAATAAATTCAAATACAGATCTTAATTTGATTCTATCCGTTTTCATTTCTATCTCCAATCAATAAAATAAAAAACCAACCTACGAATGTAAGTTGGTTTAACTGGTGACCCCACCGGGAATCGAACCCGGGTTACCGCCGTGAAAGGGCGGTGTCTTGACCGCTTGACCATGGGGCCTTGAAAACCGGCAACGTCCTACTTTCCCAGGCAGTGGCCCGCCAAGTATCATCAGCGCTAGAGAGCTTAACTTCTGTGTTCGAGATGGGAACAGGTGTGACCTCTCTGCTATTGTCACCGGATTTGTCCATCGTACCTTCAAAA
>JAGBGL010000138.1 GCA_017936025.1 Bacillota bacterium
GAAGAACAGTAGGTTCCGGCGTAGTATCCGAAATCATCGAATAATTGAAGCCCTGCCCAAATCTCTGATTTGGCGCGCAGGACTGATGCAAAGCTGCCTGCAGCTTGCTGCAGCGCGCAGCGACTGCACGGTCGAGTGATGTATTTAGAATGCTTTAAAGAGCAGGTCTTTTGACCTGCTCTTTTTTATGTCTTGTATTTTTGCTTCCGTCTTGATAGAATAAGACAAATATATTTTTTAAGGAGTATTGCAATGGACTTATTAATGTTTTATTTAGGAACTGTAGGAATCGGACTTATCGGTGCGATGGCGGCTGTAGCCAGAAACCCGTGGGTCAATAAGGCAGCATCCCTTATTCATATCGGAGGTATCGTTTTTACAGTTATTTTTGGCTGGATGCAGTTCAGAATAATCGATATGCTCAGCGGAGTATTCACTATTTTCCTGGTAGGTATGATAGTGTCATACATAATCCTGAAGCTCAGAAAAGAAAGATAAAGAAATAAAAAATGTGATCCCGGAGCAGCTGGCTGCTTCCGAATTTTTTAGTGTAAAATACGGGAAAACTTACAGGAAATTAACATAACTTAATGTTGCCTTAAGAAATGTATAGTGATATAATTCAAGAATAGTTGTATTTTAGACTTAATCGAGAAAGGAGAAAAAAATGACTGATAAAATGACTGAAAACACTGTCGGCAAACTGAAAACCGAAGTGGAAACATTCAACGGTCGTAAAGCTCTGATCACGTCTGCTTCTGTAGTACTGCTGACTTGGATTTTATCCATGACAGTTATGCCGGATTCTGTTGCAGGCACAGCTTGGTGTCTGGTTCCCGCACTTTTCCTGGTAGTTTATGTATTTGCTACAAAGAGAATCCTGGAAGCACTGACACTGGCAGTAATTATGGCTCTGATCATGCTGAACGGCACAATCAACGTAGTTGCAGACTTTTCCACTGTATTAGGCGACGTAATGGTTGACCCTGATATGGCTTGGCTGATCATCGTATGCGGCCTGATGGGCGGTATCGTAACTCTGCTGGAAAGATCCGGCGGTGCGTTCGCTTTCGGTGAATTCGCAGCTACAAAAGCTCATTCCGAAAAATCCGCTCTGATGTGGACTTGGATCCTGGGAGTTATCATATTCATGGATGACTACCTGAACTCCCTGACAGTAGGTTCCTGCATGAGCTCCCTGACTGACAAATATAAAGTACCAAGAGAAATGCTGGCATACGTAGTATCTTCTACTGCTGCTCCTCTGTGCGTACTGATCCCTATTTCTACATGGGCTGCATTCTGCGGAAGACTGCTGGAAGTAAACGGCTGGGCTCCAGAAGGAGACGGTCTGCTGTACTTCATCAAAACTATCCCATTCAACTTCTACGGATGGGCTGCTGCTATCCTGGTTCCCCTGTTTGCATTCAAAGTAATTCCAATCTTTGGACCTATGAAAGGTGCTTACAAGCGTGTACAGGAAGGTGGTCCTTTAGCCCCTCCAGGATCTGAAAAGATCGATATCCACGCTGGTGAAGCTATGAAGATGCCGGAAAAGAAAAACATCCTGAACATGCTGATTCCAGTACTGGCTCTGATCGGCTTCACAATCTATTTCGATACAGACATGCAGATGGGTGTTATCTGTACTCTGATCGTTATGTACGTAATGTACCTGGCTCAGAATCTGATGGACGCAGAAGAATTCTTCGACCTGATCATCAAAGGTCTGTCCAACATGCTGCTGCCACTGCTGCTGATGGTACTGGCTTGGTCCTTCGCTGCAGTAAATGACGAAATCGGATTCACAGAATACGTAATCAACGGCGTAGCAAACAACGTACCTGTAACATTATTACCACTGGCTATCTTCGTAGCATTAGGATTCACAGAATTCATCACTGGTACTAACTGGGGTATGTACATCATCGCACTGCCAATCGTACTGCCAATCGCAGAAAAGACTGGCATCGACCCTGTAATCGTAGTATCTGCTGTACTGTCTGCGGGCGTACTGGGAAGCCACTGCTGCTTCTACTCCGATGCTACTCTGATCACTTCCGCTGCAACAGGATGCGACAACTACAGACACGCATTTACACAGATGCCGTTCGGTCTGCTGGCTGGTCTGATTGCTGCGGTAGGATTCCTGATCTGCGGATTCTTCTTCGCATAATAAACAATTTTAACAAAAGATTATTTTTGATCTCGTAACAATTCTAAATACAACAGCGCTGTTAGTGCTGCTCCATATCGGAGCAGCACTTTTTTATGAGCTGCCTGCAGCTTTGCTGCAGCGCGCAGCTCAAACGCAACCAGCTGCAGCACTTGAAGCCCTAGCCCCAAAACTTGTTTTGGCGGCAGGTCTCATGCAAGGCTGACACAATCTATGATTGTTTGTCAGCTACTGCTAGTGCGTTGCAACTGTCTGTGAAATGAGCTGCCTGCAGCTTTACTGAAGTGTAACCGTATCCTTGCGATTGAGGGGCAAAAGGTGTATAATGTTATGATACCGTATGAAATGCGGAAAATTAAACAGGAGGTACAGCAATGCAGGACATTACAACAGTAGATCTTATTGTAGTAGCAGGCGCATGTGTAGCAGCATGGTTTATCGGCAAGGCTATCAAGAAAAAGAACGAAAGGGAAGCTGCTGAAGAGCAGAACAAGATCGATATAGATAAATAGATAAAAATCGGGGGGGAGAAGAAAACGAGATGAAAACATTAACTATTGGAGATATAACGCTGGGCGAAGGGAAGCCCAAGATCTGTATACCGCTGGTGAGCAGTACGGCTGAAGGGCTTCTGAAAGAAGCTGCTGCGGCGGTAAAGAAACCGTGCGATTTTATTGAGTGGCGCGCGGACTATATACTGAACGCCATGGGCGGGATCGTGCTGAGCGAAGTATGCAGAAGATTAAAGCTGCTGCTCAAAGAAATTAAAAGAATCACAGAAAAACCGCTTATTTTTACTATCAGAACAGAAATGGAAGGCGGGAAGATCGGACTTAAAAACGAAGGTTACTTTTATATCAATAAAGTGATCGCAGAAACTGAACTGGCGGATTTTATTGATATCGAAGCTTTCGATGCACCGGGGATCGTGCCGGAAGATGAAATCAGAGATTTTGTCGAGTACGCGCATGAACATAATACCTATGTTCTGATGTCAAATCATGATATCGAAGAGACTCCGGACCAGGAAGAAATGCTGACAAGATTCTTTGTTATGCAGGGGCTGGGTGCAGATGTAATGAAGCTGGCGGTCATGCCGAATTCCCAGGAGGATGTCCTGGAACTGCTGGCGACAGCAACGATCATGAAAGATTACTATGCGGAGATCCCGTTCATAGTGATTTCCATGGGCGAGCTTGGAACTAACACAAGAGTCTGCGGCGGAGAGTTCGGATCAGTAATGACATTCGCGGCGGGGAAAAAAGCTTCCGCACCGGGGCAGATCGGTGCAGTGCAGCTGAAGCAGCTGCTTGATAAATATTACGGCGAGGAAGAGAGTAAATAGTAAATGAACGATATGATTCGTATCGATGATCTGGTTTTTAAATACACGCGTGATGACACCGGAGAAGAGGTCAACGCCATCAAAGGTGTTTCCTTTGCGATCGAAAAGGGCAGCTTTACTGCTATAATAGGCAGGAACGGCTCCGGAAAATCGACACTGGCAAAGAACATCAATGCACTGCTGCTGCCGACGAGCGGATTTGTTTATGTGAACGGATATAATACTTCCATTCAGGAGAACCTGTGGGATGTGCGTCAGAGCGCGGCGATGGTATTCCAGAATCCGGACAACCAGATCGTATCTTCGATAGTAGAGGATGATGTTGCGTTCGGTCCTGAGAATCTGGGAGTTGAATCTGCAGAGATACGCAGGAGAGTGGATGAATCACTGAAAGCTGTGAACATGTATCACAACAGAAAGAAGGCTCCGCACATGCTGTCCGGCGGACAGAAACAGAGGATCGCAATAGCCGGCGCTATAGCAATGAAACCTGACTGTATTGTTTTCGATGAACCGACAGCGATGCTGGACCCTAAAGGGCGCAGCGAAGTGATGGCTATCATAAACAGCCTCAATGAAGAGGGGATCACGGTTATTCTGATCACACACTTCATGGAAGAGGCGGCAGAAGCAGACAGAGTCATTATAATGGACGACGGAGTTGTGAGACTGGATGGGACGCCTGAAGAGGTTTTCTCTCATGCGGATGAGCTGAGAGAAATGAATCTGGACATACCTATGCCGGTAGAACTGGCGAGACGCCTCAGAGCACGCGGGATCGATATACCTGCGGATATAATCAATATTGAAGAAATGGTTGAATACTTATGTCAATACAGGTAAACAATTTAACACATATATACAGCCCGGGACTGCCTCATGAATCTGTGGCGCTGGATGATGTGACTTTCTCTGCGGAAGATGGAGAATTTATCGGCATCATCGGCCATACAGGTTCCGGTAAATCCACACTGGTGCAGCATCTTAACGGATTGCTGAAGCCTACTTCGGGGAGCATAATCGTCAGCGGCACTGACATTACGGGGCCGGGCGTCGTGATGCGCGAAATAAGAAAGAAAATCGGGCTGGTTTTTCAGTATCCTGAATATCAGCTTTTCGAAGAGACTGTTGAAAAAGACGTTGCGTTTGGGCCGAGAAATCTCGGGCTTTCTGAAGAAGAAATCGAGGAACGTGTCAGGGAAGCCATTGGACTGGTAGGCCTGGACTACGAGGCTGTCAGAGAACGCTCGCCTTTCGACCTGTCCGGCGGGCAGAAGCGCAGAGTTGCCATCGCAGGAGTGATCGCAATGAAACCGGAAGTCCTGATACTGGATGAGCCGACAGCAGGTCTCGATCCGAAAGCACACAGAGACGTGCTCGAGATGATCGAGAAAATCCATGCTCACGAAGAAAACATCATCATTCTGGTTTCCCACAATATGAATGATATCGCGAGACTTGCAGACAAAGTCCTGGTTATGGACAGAGGAAAACTGGCGATGCAGGGGACACCTGAAGAGGTCTTTGCCGAAGAGGAGAGACTGGAAGCCATTGGTCTGGCGCTTCCGCAGCCGGCACAGCTGATGAAGATGGCACGTGAAAAGGGCCTTGCTTTTGAAGGAAGCTTCCTGACACTGGATGCAGTAGAAGAAGCGTTATATAACTACTTGAAGAAGGATCAGATATAGATGTTAAGAGATATTACTTTAGGACAGTATTATCCGGGAGAATCCTGGATACACCGCCTGGACCCGAGGGTAAAGATAATAGCGGCGCTAGTTTACGTTGCAGCGCTGTTTATCGTGGATAACCTCATCGGATTTGCGATAGCACTTGCGGCGCTGGCGGCTGTCATTATAATTTCAAAAGTTCCGCTGAGCTTTATACTCAAAGGACTGAAACTTATTTTCCTGATAATCATATTCACCGTGATCATGAACCTGTTCATGATAAAAGGCGGGGATGTGCTTGTGGAAATCGGACCGCTCAGCATAGAAGAAAAGGGGCTGTACACAGCGTTCTTTATGGCAGCGAGACTGATCCTGCTGATAATCGGATCTTCGATGCTGACGCTGACAACAAAACCGATAAGTCTGACAGACGGGATAGAAGCGCTGCTGTCTCCGTTCAGCAAGATCGGAGTTCCGGCTCACGAACTGGCAATGATGATGACTATTGCGCTGAGATTTATACCGACTCTGCTGGAAGAAACGGATAAAATCATGAAAGCTCAGCAGGCCAGGGGTGCGGATTTTGAAAGCGGCAATCTGATCAGCAGAGCAAAGAGCCTGATCCCTATCCTTATCCCATTGTTTATCGGTGCTTTCCGTATCGCCCATGATCTGGCGATGGCTATGGAAGCCCGCTGTTACCGCGGAGGTCAGCACCGCAGCAGAATGAACGCAATGAAGCTTTCCGGCCGGGATGCGGCGGCGTCCGTTATGCTGGCAGTTTTTCTTGCGGCTGTAATTGTAATCAGAATAGTATTGTAAAGCAGGTGTAGTGTGAGACATAGAAAAGTAAAGAATCTGGAAGAACGTATTGAAGCAGGACGCAGATTCCTGGTGGAAGATGCGAAAGCAAACAGAGGAAAGTGGAGACAGCTGTTCGGAAATGACGGCAGACTCTACCTGGAGCTGGGATGCGGCAAAGGCAAGTTCATTACGGGCAGAGCGATGGCAGACCCTGAAGCAAATTTTGTAGGTATCGAAGGTCTGGACGCGGTTATCGTAAGAGGGCTGGAAAAAGCTGCAGAAAATGAAATCGAAAACGTACGTTACGTAATGGAATATGTAAAAGATATAAGAGAGTTCTTTGAAGATGGAGAACTGGACGGGATCTACCTGAACTTCAGCGATCCGTGGCCAAAGGCGAGACATGCGAAAAGAAGACTGACTTATGGAGATACTCTGCTGAAATACAAGCAGGTCCTGAAGGAAGATGGGTTCATCGCTTTTAAAACGGATAACGAAGGACTGTTCGATTTCACTATGGAAGAAATCGAAAGGCTGGGCTTTGAAATTAAAGAGATGAGCCGTGACCTGCATAGCAGCGATCTTGCTGCGAAGGAGTTCACAACAGAATACGAAGAAAAATTCCATGGACTAGGAAAGAATATCAATTATGTACTGATCTAAATGATAAATGACCTCATATGAGGTCATTTTTTTATGCGGCTGCTACAGTCCGCTGATATAGTCGCCGGGATCAACAGGGTCTCCGTTTTTCAACATGGCGAAATGGAGATGGGTCTCTTCGAGAGATTCAAAGAGGGCCGTGTCACCTACGCATCCGATCGTCTGACCCTTGGTTATCTCGTCACCGGCTTCCACGTGTCCCTGATCGGAAAGATTGGAATAAAGTGATACAAGTCCGCCCTTGTGTGTCACCTCAACGGTCGTGCCGTAACGGTCGTCATTGTACACTTTTGTCACGGTACCGTCGGCGACAGCTTTTACTTTTGTACTCAGGGGTGCGGAAATATCTACACCCGGATGAGTCATGTACTGATCCAGTGTTTTGGAATAGACAAGAGCATCCATGGAATACGCCAGCTGTACTTTACCGTCTGCAGGCATGATGTATTCGGCAGAATGTCCGGAACTGCCGTGCTGACTGTCGACAACCGGCGTGCGGGCAGAAGCTTCAGCTTCTTTTCCTGCTTCCGCAGCACTTTGCATCTGACCGGAAATATCTGCGGAATCCTGTATCTTATCTATGCCGGCCTTCACAGCAAAAAGGGAAGTAAGAGCCATCACACAGAAAATAAGAGTAAGGGCTATAGCGGCGCGGTTTTTCTTGTTTGCTTCTTCACGCATAGTTTTCACCTCCGATATGTGTATAGTATTGGCGTATCAGGCAAAAATCATACTGCCAATTGCTTGTAATTTGACACGCGTCATATTATAATTTAAAAAGTCAAACACATGAAAGGAAGGAAGACATGTCAAACTATATTTTAGCAAAACAGAACGGAAGAAATATTCCATTAGAAGATAAAGCATTCGGCGCATCCAACCGCGCAAAAAAAATGATCGCAGAGCAGGGCAAAGATAAAGTCATCAATGCGACTATCGGGTCTCTGTTAAACGATGAAGGCGAACTGGTTGTACTGGAATCTGTTGCAGAGGTAGTTAATACTCTGAAACCTGTACAGTATGCGGACTACGCACCTATCGGCGGCGTGGTATCTTTCAAGGAAGCTGTTCAGAAGGCAGCATTCGGAAGCTACCAGCCAAAGGCTTATGTTGAAGCGATGGCAACACCGGGAGGTACAGGTGCTCTGCACAACACAATGGTAAACTACTCCAAAGCAGGAGATAAGATCCTGACTACAGACTGGCACTGGGCTCCATACAACACGATCGCAGGTGAAATCGGCAGAAGTGTGGAAACTTTTGAAATGTTTGACGGCGAAGGCAAATTCAATGTGGCTGGCTTTGCTGCGAAAGTCAAGGAGCTGGTTGCGGCTCAGGGCAGCCTGGTTATCATTCTGAACACACCGGCACACAACCCTACAGGATATTCCCTGACAGATGCAGACTGGGACGGCGTTATGGCAGCGATCAGAGAAGAAGCTGCAAACGCAGAAAGCATCGTCCTGCTGGTTGACGTTGCGTATATCGACTTTGCAGGTGATGAAGAAGAACACAGAAAGTTCCTGCCTAAACTGGAAGATGTTCCTGCAAACGTAATGTCTGTTATCGGATACAGCCTGTCCAAAACATTCACACTGTATGGAACAAGATGCGGCGCAGCTATCTGTCTGGCTCAGACTCCTGAAATCGCTGCGGAATTCAAACGTGTGAACGAGTTCTCTGCAAGAGCAGCATGGTCTAATGCGGCAAGAATCTCCCAGCAGATCCTCTCCGACATCTACAGTGACGAAGCTCTGCTGAACAAAGTTGGTGCAGAAAGAGCAGTATACAGAGATATGCTGATCCAGAGAGGTCGTGCTTTTGCGGAAGAAGCTGAAAAAATCGGTCTGGAAATCGTTCCTTTCGATGCAGGTTTCTTCGTATCCGTACCTTGTGACAATGCAGATGAGATCGCTAAGAAGCTGGAAGCAGAAGGTCTGTTTATCCTGCCTCTGAAAAAAGGTCTGAGAATTTCTGTTGCTTCCATTTCCGAAGCAGCATGCAGAAAGATCCCTGCAATGATCAAAAAACATATGTAATATATCAAGGCCTTGCTGAGCAGGGCCTTTTTAAGTGAAGGAGTTCGGAATGAATATTTTTGATATAATCGGTCCTATAATGGTCGGACCGTCAAGTTCTCATACGGCAGGAGCTGTTAAGATCGGGCAGATGGTCCGTGCGCTTCTGGATGCACAGCCGAAGCAGGCTGAGATCTGGCTCCATGGTTCGTTTGCAGAAACCGGTAAGGGGCATGGAACCGAACTGGCGCTTGTGGCGGGCCTGCTTGGTATGGGACCTGATGACATGAGAATACCGCACAGTATGAAGCATGCTGAAGAGGCAGGCATGGAAGTCGTTATAGACAGAATGAATATTGCGGATGCTCATCCTAATACGGCTCTTATACGTGTCTGTGATAAAGATGGTGACGAGCTGGAAGTTCAGGCATGTTCCATAGGCGGAGGAAGGATCCAGGTAAATAAGATAGATGGACTGAGAGTCAACTGCAGCGGTGAAGTACCTACACTGATTATAAGAAACAGTGACCGTCCGGGGATGGTAGCAGAAGTTACGGCGGCTCTGGCAAGACATAATATAAATATCGCACAGATGATGCTTTTCCGTAACAAAAAAGGCGAGGATGCAGTCATGGTGGTCGAGACCGATCAGAAGATCCCGTCTCAGGAAATCGCGGCGATCCACGACCAGGATGGGATCCTTAGAGTGACGTATATCGGTCAGGAGGATGAGTAATGAGCTGGGAATCATTGAATGAAATAGAAATTTACTGTAAAGAAAACGGATGTGAATTCTGGCAGGCGATACTTACCGGTGATGTCAGAGAAAATGAGACTACAGAGGAAGCTTCGCGTAAAAAGATGGCCGCAGCCTGGGAAGCGATGCTCTCTGCCAGTGAAGACTATAATCCTGAGAACTTTTCTGCCAGCGGTCTTGTAGGAGATGACGGTGAGAAGATGCGTGCTCATGCGGAAAGCGGGAGAGGTCTGCTGGGCGGCTTTGCCGGTGAAGTTATGACAGAGGCTCTTAAGATGGGTGAGTGCAATGCCTGCATGAAGAGAATCGTTGCCGCTCCGACGGCGGGGGCATGCGGAGTGCTTCCGTCTGTGCTTATTCCGCTCAGCAGGAGAGGCGTGAGCGAGGGTGACATCCTGAACGCGATGTATGTTGCGGCAGGCATCGGGCAGGTTATCGCAGAGAGAGCGTATATAGCGGGAGCCAGCGGCGGATGTCAGGCGGAAATAGGAACTGCAGCAGCAATGACTGCGGGCGCACTGGTATATATTAAGGGCGGAAGCACTGATATGATAGTAAACAGTGTTGCCATGGCGCTGAAGAATATGATGGGTCTGGTATGTGACCCTGTGGCGGGTCTCGTAGAGGTTCCGTGTGTAAAACGTAATGTGGCGGGAGCTATGACTGCTCTGTCCAGCGCGGATATGGCGCTGGCGGGAATCACCAGCAGGATCCCTGCTGATGAGGTGATCGATGCAATGAAAGAGGTCGGCGATAAGATGCATCCTGATTTCAAAGAAACTGCCAGAGGCGGGGTCGCAAATACAAAGACCGGCATCAGGCTGAAAGAAGAAATACTCGGCGTGAAAATGTAAATAATATCCATTAAACTTATTGACATATATTACCAATAAATATATAATTAAAGAGCATACAAAAAGGGGCTCTGAGATATAAGGGGAAAGGTAATAGAATATGTCAGAGAAAGAACGCAACGGAGAAATCAAATTTGAAATCGTAGAAAAAATCGGAGTTATAAAACCGTACCCGACAGGCTGGAGCAAAGAGATAAATCTTGTGTCGTGGAATGACGGTCCGGCAAAATATGATATCAGAGACTGGGATCATACACATGAGCATATGTCCAGAGGCGTGACGATGCACAATGATGAAATGCGCAAGCTGCTGCAGCTGTTCGAAGGACGCACCGTATGATGTGTAAAACCCGGGAAAGACTGAAATGTGAAAAGGATCCTGCCTGGATATCGGGCAGGATTTTTTGTGCGGAAAGCAGAGAAATACTGGGTGTTTTTTTAAATATGAAAATATGATATACTAAAATATAAATGTGAAAGGGGGACCCTGTTTTGGAAATCAGATTAAAAAGAGGGCCTGAAGAGCCTGTCGAAATAATAAAAACGGATGGCCCTGTAAGAGCTGAGCTGCTGGTAAAGCAGTACGGCGGAGGGCTTCCATATGATATCCTGGCAGTAAGGGTGGACAATCAGGTGAAGGAACTCACGGAAATCCTGGAGGGGGACTGTGATGTAGAGTTCCTGGATATGAGAGATCACGGTGCCAACCTGATATATCAGCGCAGCCTGAGCCTTATATATCTTAAGGCGGTGGAGGATGTGCTGGGTAAAGTGACAGTGGTGATCGAGAACTCTCTCAACAAGGGCCTGTTCACGGAGATAAAGCTTCCGGAGGTGATCACGCAGCAGCAGCTTGATGCCGTATCGGCAAGAATGCAGCAGTTAATAGATGGTGACTTGCCGATCATCAGAGAAAAGCTTCCGCGTGAAGAGGTCATCGGTGTCCTGAGAAGCAGGGGTTACATAAAGAAAGCGGAACTGCTGGAAGGGCGTCCGAATCTTGAAGAAGCGACGCTCTACGAACTGGAGGGATATAAGAACTTTTTCTTTGGCAGCATGGTGCCGTCTACAGGATATATCCGGCACTTTGAACTGAGAAAATACCGCAGAGGTGTTATTCTGAGGTTTCCGTATCCTACAGATCCGGGAAGAGTTCCTGAATATGAGGATGAGCCGAAGCTGTGTGCTGCATTCGGTGAGTCAAAGAACTGGCACAAACTGCTGGGCGTAGAGTACCTGTCTGATTTGAACAGAAAGGTAGGGAATGGAGAGTTCAAAGAAATCGCACTTCTTTCCGAGGCTCTTCATGAAAAGAAGATCACGGAAATGGCGGATGAGATATGCAGAGGAGGTAAGCGCATAATACTGATCGCGGGACCTTCATCTTCAGGAAAAACAACGACCGCCAGAAGACTGTGCATACAGCTTCAGGTCAATGGGAAAAAACCTATATACCTGGGCACAGACGATTACTTTGTAGAAAGACCTGAAACACCGCTGGATGAAAAAGGCGAGCCTGATTTTGAGGTGCTGGAAGCAGTGGATATCAAACTGTTCAATGAGCATATGAATTCGCTGCTGGCGGGACAGGAAGTTGATATCCCGGAATTTGACTTCATAAATGGAACTAAGATTTTCGGAAAGAGAATCACTTCCATAACACAGGATCAGCCGATCGTTATAGAAGGTATACATGCGCTGAATCAGGAACTGACTAAATATATAGATGATGAGTGGAAATACCGCATCTATATCAGCCCGTTCGTTCAGTTGAATATGGATAATCATAACCGTATAGCGACTACTGATGCCAGAATGCTCCGCAGAATGATAAGGGACAGCAGGTCCAGGGGCAAGACTGCCCACAGAACTATTGCGGAGTGGCCAAAGGTCCGTAAGGGCGAAGATAAGAATATATTCCCGTTTAACGGAGAGGCAGATGTTCTGTTCAATACGGCACTGGCGTATGAACTGTGTATTTTGAAGAAATATGCGATGCCGCTGCTGGAACAGGTGAAACCGGGGGAAAGGGAGTACAGTGAAGCCAGCAGGCTCAGAAAGATGCTGTATTTTGTTGAAAGTGTCGAAGATGATTCTGTCGTACCGAACAATTCTATTCTGAAGGAATTCATAGGCGGCAGCATATTTGTAGAATAAATTAAAGGAGTAATATATTAGTCATGAGTAAGATTGCAATTATTGGTGAAGTTAGAGTAAAAATGACGGGCAGCGGATACAGACAGCTGAACCAGAACATGAGAACGGTAGCTGACGTATGGGCGGCTTATACCGGAACAGCGTATTCCGTAGCGGAAAAGCTTTACGAAGCCGGGGAAGAAGTTGTGATAGTATCTGCTGTAGGTGATGACTTCCTGGGTAAGGCAACTAAGTTTGACATGAGTGAGAAAGGAATGAACACTGAGTTCCTGAAAGTGGTAGAAGGAAAACCTACTGCTATGGAAATCGAAACTCTTAACATCATCGGAGATCTGGATTACCTGATTTCCGGTACAGAAGTCAATAAATTTATTGATGTTGAGCTGATTGAAAGTGTGCTGGATGTGATCAACAGCTGTGATATGGCAGTTATCGATGCTTCACTGACAGAAGAGGTGCTGAAATACGTTGCAGAAAATGTAACTGTTACTAAGTTCTTCGACCCGGGCAATGAAGAGGATGCGCTGAAAGCAAAAGACATCATCGGTAAATTTGACATCATCAAGCCTAACAGAGCAGAAGCTTCTGTGCTGTTCGGAAAAGATATCTACGGCGAAGATGAACTGAATGCGGCGATTGCTTACTTTGAGGAGCAGGGCGTGAAGCAGGTGTATGTGACTCTGAGCGGCGGCGGAGTATCTTTCAAATGCGGTGAAACAGAAGGTGTGATCCGTCCTGAAAAAGTTGAGGCGTTTGTTAGAAAAGAAGGAGCAGGGGATGCGTTCTCTGCAGCTATCGTAGATGGAACAGTAAAGGGTATGTCTATGGAAGAAGTTGCGGCTTACGGAATGGCTGAGGCGGCAAAAGTTATTGCGAAGAAAGTATCTTATGATGTATCTGATCTGCTGTGGGGAGATCCTCAGTAAGGAGGTTAGTGATGGACGCGGTTACAAAGAGAGCAAATAAAATAAAGATCCGTACAATAATCGAAAATCTGGAAAAGAGAAATATGAAAGGTTATTCCTGTCAGGATGCAGCGGAAGCTAAAGAGCTGGCACTGTCCCTGATCGGTGAAGATGATGTCGTGGCGTGGGGAGGTTCTGTGACAGTCGAACAGATCGGAATCAGAAGTGAGCTGAAGAATGTGATCGACAGAGATGCAGCTCCGCCGGAAGACTTTATCAAGGTTCGCCGTGAAGCTCTGCTGAGCGATGTCTTCCTGACAAGCACTAATGCGATCACAATGGACGGCGAGCTGGTAAATATCGACGGAATGGGAAACCGTGTTGCGGCAATGTGCTTCGGACCCGGAAAAGTGATCGTCATTGCGGGCGCCAATAAGATCGTGCAGGATGAGGAAGCGGCTATCGCCAGAATAAAGACGGATGCATGTCCACCAAACTGCGTGAGACTTCTGAAGAAGACGCCGTGCGCACAGACAGGTAAGTGCGGAGACTGTAAAATTCCGGGACAGACAATCTGTTCTTATACAGTCACAACGCGTTTCAGCTCACTGCCTGACAGAATTCATGTGATTTTAGTGAATGAAAATCTGGGATTTTAACAAAACCTGTTCAGATTATGCATAATTACGGGTAAAAACCGGAAAAATACCAATATATTGATGTGAATACCGTGCTGATACACCATCAGTGCGGTATTTTTTTATAAAAAAACCGCTTTTTTGGGGTGCTTTTCAAGCGGAAAATTATAAAAAACGGCTCCGGGTGTCATGACAGCTAATTTTCATACATTCAATGTATAATCGTTTAAAACGTTGGAATTTCAACGTTTTTGCGTTCAAAAAACTTAAAAAAGAAACACTAGGAGCCGTGTACAGAGGGCAGAGGCTGAAAGCGTTGAAAACACTGCGTTTTAGCCTTTAAAAAAAGTTAAAAAACATGCAAATTATTTTTTAAAAAAGCTTGCATTTTTGACAAGGGTGGTTTATACTAAAAAAGCTTGTGTAAGGCGATGAAGTAGGAAGTTACCTTGCTATAGGAGAATTTCTACCGAGAATTGTCCCCACCAGATGGGGGCGAAGGGATTCGCCGGCTTTTGTTCTGTGCTAAAAAATAAGAAACGCACGGAGCCGTGTACTACACAAGACGAAGAATAATGTACATGTGCTGAAAAAGCGGGCAAGAGAACCCCTTGTACGAGCATAGCGAAAACTGTACAAAAAAATTAGGAGGAAAAAATGAGCGAATTACAGAAAATCAGAATCAAGCTGAAGGCCTATGACCACGCGTTATTAGACCAGAGTGCAGCTAAGATCGTAGAAACAGCTAAGAAAACTGGCGCTGAAGTTTCCGGTCCAATTCCGCTGCCAACAGAAAAAGAGGTTATCACAATCTTAAGAGCGGTTCACAAGTATAAGGACTCCAGAGAGCAGTTCGAACAGAGAACGCACAAAAGACTGATTGATATCACAAGCGCAACTGCTAAAACAACTGATGCGCTGACTAAGCTGGATTTACCTGCAGGCGTTGACATCGAAATCAAACTGTAAGGAAAACGGCTTACAAGAAACAGTAAGGGTACTCCCCTTAGTAAGATTGCATGAGAGGGAAACGGTCAAATGAGTTGCAGGCCGGATCCAAACCAGGGCAATCCGCTGTAAGAATTAGGAGGAAAAATATGAAAGCAATTTTAGGAAAGAAAATCGGAATGACACAGATTTTCACTGAAGCTGGTGAAGTTATTCCGGTAACAGTGATCGAAGCAGGTCCTGAAACAGTAACTCAGATCAAAACAGTTGAAACAGACGGTTATGATGATGTACAGATCGGTTTCGAAGATGCAAAACCACAGAGAATCAACTAGCCAATGACTGGTCACTTCGCTAAGAATGACATCGCAGTTAAAAAACACCTGGCTGAATTCAAAGCTGGTGAAGGCGAAACTTACGAAGTAGGACAGGTTATCACAGTTGCTGACTTCGAAGTTGGAGCAAAAGTTGACGTAACAGGAACTTCCAAAGGTAAAGGAACTCAGGGCGAAATCAAAAGACACGGCCACCACAGAGGACC